>CAUJJQ010000051.1 GCA_963205285.1 Pseudomonadota bacterium
CATTTCACCCATTTCCATCCTCCCGCCCATCATCTGGCAATGCTCGCTGCCTTGCCCCATTATCTTGCATTGCAGCAATAGCGATGCTAGGCGCGCGGCGAAATCGCCCACACACGCTGCAAAAATGCGTATATCGGCGGCGAATCAATATCCCCTGCGGGAAGTGGTAAAAGGATGGACGGGCGCGTGGAGCACTCGGGCGGAATGCAAGCAAGTTTGGCAGGGCGCTATGCCCGTGCGCTGTTCGACCTTGCGCAAGAAGCAGGCAAGCTGGCCGATGTGGAAAAATCCATGGCCGCGCTCGGCGCTGCGCTTGGCGAAAGCAGCGCATTGCAGGCATTGGTCGCCAGTCCGGTCGTTCGCCGCGATGATGCAGCAAAGGCGATGGCCGCCCTCACCACCACGCTCAAACTCGACAAATTGACCCAGAAATTTCTGGGCGTGCTCGCCCAAAATCGCCGCCTTAGCGAACTGGGCAATATGACGCGCGCCTTTGCAACGCTTGGCGCACAGCATCGCGGCGAAACCAGCGCCGAAGTCACCAGTGCCCATGCGCTGAGCGATGGGCAGGTCAAGGCAATCAAGGCAAAACTCAAGGAACGTCTGGGCCGCGATGTTGCGGTCAACCTCCACGTCGATCCCGCTATTTTGGGCGGGCTGGTGGTGCAGGTTGGCAGCCGCTTGGTCGATTCTTCCATCCGCACCCGTCTCAACACCCTCGCCGTGGCGATGAAGGGCTGAACGCCCCCGCCGCTCAAATGATTTCGATGAAAGGCTAGTCATGGATATCCGCGCCGCAGAAATTTCCCGCGTTATCAAGGATCAGATCGCCAATTTTGGTGACGAAACCACGGTGAGCGAAATTGGTCAGGTGCTGTCGGTGGGTGACGGCATCGCCCGCGTCCACGGGCTGGACAATGTGCAGGCCGGTGAAATGGTCGAATTCGCCAATGGCGTAAAGGGCATGGCGCTGAACCTCGAAGCCGACAATGTCGGTGTGGTTATTTTTGGTTCGGACAGCGAAATCCGCGAAGGCGACACGGTAAAGCGCACCGGCACCATCGTGGACGTGCCGGTTGGCAAGGGTTTGCTCGGCCGCGTTGTTGACGCGCTGGGCAACCCGATCGACGGCAAGGGCCCGATCAAGGCTGACAAGCGTATGCGCGTCGAAGTCAAAGCGCCGGGCATCATCCCGCGTAAATCGGTGCATGAACCGGTGCAGACGGGTCTCAAAGCGCTCGACGCGCTGGTACCGGTGGGTCGCGGGCAGCGCGAACTCATCATCGGTGACCGCCAAACGGGCAAGACCGCCGTCGCGCTCGACACCTTCATCAACCAAAAGGGCGCCAATGCCGGGGATGATGAATCGAAGAAGCTATATTGCATCTATGTCGCAGTTGGCCAAAAGCGTTCGACTGTTGCCCAGATCGTCCGCGCGCTCGAAGAAAATGGCGCGATGGAATATTCGATTGTCGTCGCCGCCACCGCTTCGGAACCGGCGCCGCTGCAGTTCCTAGCGCCCTATACCGGCTGCACCATGGGCGAATTTTTCCGCGACAATGGCATGCATGCGGTGATCGTTTATGACGATCTGTCCAAACAGGCCGTCGCTTATCGCCAAATGTCGCTGCTGCTGCGCCGCCCGCCGGGCCGCGAAGCTTACCCCGGCGACGTTTTCTATCTGCACAGCCGTTTGCTGGAACGTGCGGCAAAGATGAACGATGACAATGGCAATGGTTCGCTGACCGCGCTGCCCGTCATCGAAACACAGGCCGGTGACGTTTCAGCCTATATTCCGACCAACGTGATTTCGATTACCGATGGTCAGATTTTCCTTGAAACCAACCTTTTCTATCAGGGTATCCGCCCGGCGATTAACGTTGGTCTGTCGGTTAGCCGCGTTGGTTCGGCCGCTCAGACCAAGGCGATGAAGAAAGTATCCGGTTCGATTAAGCTCGAACTGGCGCAATATCGCGAGATGGAAGCTTTCGCCCAATTTGGTTCCGACCTCGACGCGGCGACGCAAAAATTGCTCAACCGCGGTGCGCGCCTGACACAACTGCTGAAACAGCCGCAGTTCAAGCCGATGCCGTTTGAGGAACAAACTGCGTCGATCTATGCGGGCACCAACGGCTTCCTCGACAATGTGCCGGTTGGCGACGTCGCCCGTTATGAAGATGAAATGCTCGGCTATTTGCGCGCCGAACATGGTGCCATCCTCTCCGACATTCGCGAAAGCCGCGATTTCGGCGACGATACCAAGAAAAAGCTGCACGCCGCGCTCGAAAAATTCGCCCCGCAGTTCGCCTAAGCCATCAACCCGTCCGCCCAGCGCGGGCGGGATTGACGAAGGAAAGTCAGAGCCGAAATGGCAACGCTAAAGGAACTTAAAGGCCGCATCTCCTCGGTCAAATCGACCCAGAAGATTACCAAGGCCAAGAAAATGGTCGCATCGGCCAAGCTGCGCAAGGCACAGGCGGCGGCGGAGGGCGCACGCCCCTATGCCGCGCGCATCGAAGCCGTCGTCGCCAGCCTTGCTGCCAAGGTCGGCAAATCCCCCAGCGCGCCCAAATTGCTGGGCGGCACGGGGAAAGAGGATGTGCACCTGCTGCTCGTCCTCAACTCCGACCGTGGTTTGGCCGGTGCCTTTAACGCCAATATCGTCAAGGCCGCGCGCGACAAGGCGAA
>CAUJJQ010000052.1 GCA_963205285.1 Pseudomonadota bacterium
TCGCTGCGTTCCAAAATGGCGCGCGCCACCAAACGACCGATGCGGCCAAAACCATTGATTGCAACCTTCGTCGCCATGTCAAATACTCCTGTTAAACACCTAATTTAGCGATAATTTTTGGAACAATTGCGTCCACGGTAAAACCAAAATGTGCGAACAAATCTGGTGCTGGCGCCGATGCGCCAAAACTGTCGATCCCGATAATCAGGCCATCGCGGCCAACATGCCTCTCCCAGCCGAGCGTCACCCCAGCCTCCATCGCCACCAACAGCGCATCGTCGGGAAAAATATCGGCATTATAGGCGGCATCCTGCTCGACAAAAAGCTCCCAACAGGGCATCGAAACGACGTCGGCGCCAATCCCCTGCCCCTCTAAAGCGGTGGCAACATCAACGGCGAGCGCAACCTCACTCCCCGTAGCAGCCAGAACAACCCGGCGCTTTGCCGTAGCTGCGCGCAGGCGATATGCACCCCGCGCGCTGGCCCCGCCGCTATTTTCAGACAGCGAGGGCAGGTTTTGACGGCTAAGCGCCAGCACACTCGGCCCATCGGTGCGCGCAAGCGCCAACCCCCATGCCTCGGCCGTTTCCACCGCGTCGCAGGGCCGGAAAACATGTAAATTGGGAATGGCGCGCAGGCTCATCACATGTTCGACAGGCTGGTGGGTTGGCCCGTCTTCGCCCAGCCCGATACTGTCATGCGTCAACACATAGATGACGCGCTGTTCCTGCAATGCCGACAGGCGGATGGCGTTGCGGCAATAATCGCTGAAAATCAGGAATGTCCCGCCATAAGGAATGATGCCGCCGTGCAGCGCCATGCCGTTCATCGCTGCGGCCATGCCAAATTCGCGGATGCCGTAATAAATATAGCGTCCCCCGTAATTTTCGGGGGTAAGCGGGGCGGTTGAACGCGTCTTGGTATTGTTCGAACCGGTCAAATCCGCCGATCCGCCGACCAGCGCGGGCACCGCCGCCGTCAGCGCCTCCAATGCCATTTCGCTCGCCTTACGGGTCGCAACATTAGGCTTTTCAGCGCGGATTTTGTTGAGGTAGGCGTCCAGCCCCGTGTCGGCGGGCAATTCCCCCGCCATGCGCGCGGTAAAGCTGTCGCGCGCCGGACTCGCCGCCAGCCGCGCCTGCCATTCGGCATGATCATCCGCGCTGCGCTGTCCCGCGCTCGCCCAATCGGCCGCAATATCCGCCGGTATTTCAAACGGCGCAGCGTTCCAGCCCAGTTCGGCGCGGGCGGCTGCGACCTCATCCTTACCCAAAGCTGCGCCATGCGTTGCCGACGTGCCCTGTTTATTGGGCGCGCCCTTGCCGATGATGGTGCGACAGGCACTCAGCGATGGGCGCGGATCGGCCAGCGCTTCATCAATCGCGCGCGCTATGTCCACGCCGTCATGCCCATCACATTGGGCGACATGCCACCCGGTCGCCCGATAACGCGCCGCCACATCCTCACTCGTCGATAAATCGGTCGCCCCGTCGATGGTGATGCGATTGTCATCCCACAGGACATTCAGCCGCCCCAGGCGCAAATGTCCTGCCAAACCAATGGCTTCGTGGTTGACCCCTTCCATCAGGCAACCATCGCCCGCCACCACCCATGTGCGGTGATCGACCAGCGCATCGCCAAATTCGGCGTTCAAGTGCCGTTCGGCAATCGCCATGCCGACCGCCATCGCCAAACCCTGTCCCAAGGGACCGGTGGTGCACTCTACACCCGCCAATTCGATATTTTCAGGATGCCCGGCGCACGGGCTGTGCAATTGGCGAAAATTGCGGATATCCGCCATCGTCGGGCGTGCATAGCCGCTAAGGTGGAGCAGCGCATAGGCGAGCATCGAACCATGGCCTGCGGACAGGACAAAACGGTCGCGATCGGCCCAATGTGGGTCAGCAGGATTATGTTTCAAGTATCGGGAATAAAGGATTGTCGCGACATCGGCCATGCCCATCGGCATGCCAGGGTGGCCGCTGTTCGCCGCCTCGACCGCATCCATCGCCAAAGCCCGAATGGCATTGGCCATTTGCTGCGTATCGCTGTGCATGCACACCCCCGAATATAACTTCAAAACTACGATTGATTCGTGTGGCCGTGCCTTGGGGCGGGGGCGCGCCGGGGTCAAGGCTTTGCCCCAATTTAGCGCCGTTTTGCGCCCGATTGCGTTGCACAGCGGGCACGCTATACCTTGGCTATGGAAGAAAGCTCTGGCTTGCAGCGATTGCGCGCCGCGCTCAACGCGCTGGAGGGTGAGGTTGCGGCCACCGAAACGCGCCTATCTGGCCCCGACAGCCTGACCGAACGTTACCAAAATCTGCGCCGCGCGGTCGGTTCGGTAATCGATGATATCGACCGCCTGTTGGAAAAGCCGCATGGCTGAAGTCACTTTGCACATCGGCGGGCATGATTACCGCGTCGCCTGCGCGGATGGAGAGGAAACGGCGCTGCACGCGCTCGGCAATATCGTCGAACGCGAAGTGCAGGCGGCACGCGCGCTTGGCGGGCTCAACGAATCGCGGCAATTACTGTTCGCCGCGCTGTTTTTGGCCGATAAATTGACCAACAGCAGCACGCAGACAGCACCATCCACGCCCAATGCTGGGGACGATGGCGCGCTTGATGCTCTGGCCGCACGGGTGGAGGCACTCACCCAACGCCTAGGCGCTATCCGGCAAAATCTGGTCTAAGCCCTGCAATCAGGGCTTGAGGGTCGCTGCGCCCCACCCTATCTTAGGGCTGACGGGTACTGCATGGTGCGCGCTATGCGAAAATCCCTGAGGCGATAAACACATCCATGGGGGCTGTCTCTGCCCGGGCCCTGGCCCGACGTATATGGTTCCCACCTGACGTTACTGGCGTCAGAGGATATTTCCGAAGGCAAACGGCCAATGCGGTCCCGTCACCCCCGCCATGGATAAAGCGGTCGAACGCCAGATTTTGCGTGACGCCATGCGGCGCAAACGTGCGCAGGACGATGATGCATTTTTATTTAATAATATTATTTTAGATGAGTTATCTAAGATAATATCGCAGCATGATGTCATCGCCGCCTATATGCCCATGTTGGGCGAGGCCGACCCGGCACAAGCCATCGCATTGGCGCAGGAAGCGGGCAAGGTCATTGTCCTGCCCCGAACCGATCGGCGTACAAAAACGCTGCAATTTCACCGTCATGACGCCGCCGATCCGCTCGAAACCGGCGCTTATGGCATAAAGCAACCGCGCGTCACGGCGGCCATTGCCATTCCCGACCTGTTGCTGGCACCGCTCATCGCCTTTGATCGGCGGGGCAACCGACTGGGTCAAGGCGGCGGATATTATGACCGCGCACTCGCCGCACTGCCCGATGCTGTCACCATCGGCATCGGCTGGGATTGGCAGGAGATTGCCGACATTCCCGTCGAACCATGGGACAGACGGCTGGACTTTATCGCCACACCCACCCAATGGCTGACAGCATGACGTCACCCTACCCCGTTCCGCCCGAACCAAGCTGGCGCAAACCGGCTGGCATATTGTTGATATTATTGCTGATTGCGCTGTGGCTGTTTCTGGTCACCAGCGCCGTTGAATTGTTGGCTGCACACTTTGGCGGCCTGCCCGCTTGGGTAGAGATGACCATTTATGTCGTCGCGGGCATCGTGTGGATATTCCCGATGCGCCCCCTGCTCGTCTGGATGGAAGGTGCGCCCAAATAGGGGCATGAAACCGCCGCGCGCACGGGGTCGCCATTTGCCAAAAATATAGGAAAATGGCGCGAGTGACGGGGCTCGAACCCGCGACCTCCGGCGTGACAGGCCGGCGCTCTAACCAACTGAGCTACACCCGCTTGGTGTGGAGGCGCGCCACTATTGCCTTCGGCACGCCAAGTCAACAGCCGCCCCCAGATTATTGTGCGTCCATCCGTTCGCTTTGATAGAGTGCGCGGGCAATCGCCTGAATTACCACCAATATCGGCACCGCAAGGAAAGCACCGGGTGCCCCCCATACCCATCCCCAGAAGCTGAGCGAGATGAGGATCAACAGTGGGTTGATGGTCAGCCGCCGTCCCAAAATCAGCGGCGTGATGAAATTAGCCTCTATCGTGTGGAGTGTGATCTGGATGGCGGCGGGCAACAACGCCAGTCCGACCGAATCAAACGACATCAAGCCGCCAAGCGCAAGCAGCATCGCGGCTACCACCGGTCCCAAATAGGGGATGAAATTACAAATGGCGACAATTCCGCCCCACATCAGCGGGGATGGCATGCCAATCAGCCACAGCAGTCCTGCGACCGCCAACCCCAAGCCCAGGTTGATGGCAATAATCGTCCCCATATAGGCGCTCGTCGCTTCCACTACCCCGCGAATCGTCCGCGATGTCGCGATTGCACCGTCAAAATCATGACTGGTGCCAATGGCGACGCGCCGCATTTTCGACCAGCCGGCGAGGAAGAAATAAACGAACAGGGTGGCAAACATCGTCTGTACCGCAGCGGCAGGCGCGCTTTCAGACACAAATGCCCAGACGCTGCTCGGCGTATCGACAGCAAGCGCTTGGGCACGCGCCGCCGTGTTGCTGGCAAACACTTGCAGCGCATCATCCACAAAGCGTTGCAACGCGGCAAAGGCGTCGATCAGCGGCGCCAGATTTTCGCGGATTTGCGGCAGGCGCGCTGGCAGTCGGATGAACCAGTCGCTTGCCGGAATGACGATCAGCGCCAGCGCGCCGTTAATCAGCAGAATAAAGCCCAATACGCATAACAGCGCCGCCAAAGGTGACGGAATTGCGCGCCTTTCCATCCATTCAAGCGCGGGGACGAGCGCGGTTGCAATGACGATTGCGGCGGTCAGCGGAAGAAAAAATTCTGCCCCCGCTTGGAGCGCGAAGGGGGAAGCAACCGCAATTCCCGCGACCAAAACATAGGCGATCAGTCGCAGAGGATCGGCACCGAAAACCGGGCGGCGCACCGGCGGTGCGCCAGACGGCGGTGATGGGGGCACGCGCGCACCATCATCTGCAGCTGGGGTGTGGGGTTTAACATGCCCTTCCATCCCCACAGCATGCCAGTCTTGCACCATGACGCCAAGACGAAACCGTGCACCCCCGCAACAACACCCAAAATCACCCCCGCAGTAAAAGGCAAATGCCGCTTAACCAAATATTTGCGCATTTTTGGCAGATGCGTCTGGACCAAATTTTTCGGGACCAAATTCATGACGTCATTTTCCGCACCATTTTCGGCTCGCCAAACGCTTTTGGCGACCAGTGCGTTGTTTGTGTTCACCGCGCTTCCCACCATAGCCCATGCGGCGGGTACGCGTGCAGGCACGGTCATTTCCAACACCGCCAGCGCGACTTTTGACAATGGCGGCGGATCGACGACGGTCAATTCGAACACCAACACACTGACTGTCGATGAATTGATCGAAATCGACGTCGATTGGTCCGACACTGCCGATGTGGTGACCACCCCCGGTGCCACCAGTCAGCCGCTGAAATTTCAGGTGACCAACAACGGCAACGGCGTTGAAACCTATGGCTTGGCCACCGTGTCGACGATTGGCGGCGACAATTATGACCCCAGCGTAACGCAGATTGTCATCGACGATGGCGACGGCATTTATGAACCGGGTCAGGACATTATTTATGTACCGGGCAGCAATGATCCGGTGCTTAACCCCGACCAGAGCATCACCGTTTTTGTCCTTTCGACCACGCCCGGCGGCCTCGCCGACGGGGATCGCGGCGGCGTGCAACTGACCGCCACCTCCAAAACCGGTACCGGCGCGCCCGGCACCAGCTTTGCCGGTGCAGGCGAAGGCGGTGGCAATGCGGTGCTCGGCACCTCTGGCGGCGATGATTCGGATAATGGTTTTTACATCGTCTCCTCGGCCAATGTGTCGATTGCAAAGAGCGCGAGCGTGCTCGACCCCTTTGGCGGCACCGGCGTCGTTCCGGGCTCGACGGTCACCTATACATTGGTCGCGACGACAACTGGTTCGGGCAATTTACCTAATCTGGTCATCACCGACGCCATTCCGACCGGCACCACCTATGTCGCCGGCTCCATCACATTGGGTGGCACCGCACAGAGCGATGCCAATGACGCCGACGCTGGCCGGTTCGGCAGCGGCATCGTCACCGTCAACCTGGGCACAGTAGCCGGGGGGCAGACCCGCACCATCACTTTCAAAGCCACGGTAAATTGAGGATTTTGGCCATGAAACGCATGATTTCCATCGCTTTCGCTCTCAGCCTCGCCAGCGCATTGCCGGGTGTGGCACAGGCCCAAAGCGCCAACGCCGTCGCCATCGACAGCAATGTTATGGTTGAACGCACGACGACCGATACCGCCGGGCGCAGCCAGACGATGCTCGAAGAACCGCGCGTCGTGGTGCCGGGCGACAAGCTCGTCTTTGTCCTCAACTACCGCAACAATGGTGTGCGCCCTGCGACCGATTTTGTGGTGACCAACCCGTTACCGCAAGCGGTCGCCTTTGACGGCACCAGCGATGCCGACACCAGCGTTTCGGTCGATGGGGGCCGCAATTGGGGCCAGCTCGCCACACTCACCATTCGTAATGCCGACGGCACCAACCGCCCTGCTCGGGCGGAAGATGTCACGCATATTCGCTGGGCGTTCCAGCAACCCATTCCGGCTGGGCGTGCCGGTCGATTGATGTTCCGTGGCGTCGTTCGATAAAAATCACGGAAATACAAGCCTCTGTCAGACCTTTCGGGTGGCAGGACCAGACCCTAGAAGGAGCATGAAGTGACGATTAAAAAACTGCACATGGGATCGTGCGGTATCGTCGCGCTGGCAGTGGCTAGCGCGACCCCGGCCTTTGCCAGTGGGACCACTGCGGGCAGTTCGATCACCAACACCGCGTCGATTAGCTATAGCGTCGGCGGGGTTTCGCAACCATCGGTCAATTCAAACACCGACAGCTTTGTCGTTGACCGCAAGGTAAATCTGACCGTCGCCGAAGTCGGCAGCGCAACCACGGTCGTCGCACCGGGGCAGACGGGGGCCTATACCACCTTCACGCTGCAAAATACGTCGAACGCGGTGCTCGATTTCGCACTGACATCGGCGCAGACCGCGGGCGGAACGGCGGCACATGGCGGCACCGATAATTTCGATGTCACGGGCGTCACCATCTACAGCGATACCAACAGCAATGGTGTCTATGACGCCGGCACTGACACCGCCGTCACCTATATCGACGAATTGGCGGCGGATGCGACCGTCACGCTGTTTGTGGTCGGCAACGTCCCTTCAGGCCGGGCAACAGGTGATGTCTCCAACGTCCGCCTGACCGCAACGGGCCGTGAAGGTGGCACCGGCGGGTCGATGGGCGCTGCGCTGGTGCAAACGACTGGCGCAAATACCGCGGCGATGGACACAGTCTTTGCCGATGGTGCCGGGGTTTCGGATGCAGCACGCGACGCAGCGCACAGCGATGACGATGATTATACCGTCGCCACCGCCACTCTGACGGTTAGCAAATCGAGCAGCGTTGTTTCCGATCCGATCAACAGCACCACAAATCCCAAAGCCATTCCGGGCGCAGTCATCAGTTACTGCATCCAGGTTGCGAACGCTTCGGGTGGTGCAGCGGCAACATCGGTCAGCGTCAGCGACATTGTGCCAGCCAACATGACCTATGTTGCAAGCTCCATCCGGCTCAACGGCACGGTGACGGGCGGCGTCTGCAACGCGGATGGCGTGGCGGGCGGCAGCTTCTCCTCCGGCACCGTGTCGGGGACGATTGCGACCGTTGCCGCAGGCGACACCCGCACCTTGGTGTTCCAGGCGACCATCAACTGACGATTTGGGGCGGCTGTTTGGTTGGTGTTCATCCACGAACCCAACCGCAGCCGCCCCTTTCGGCACATTGAAATTAACCATGAAAAATAATTGGTTGAAATTGTTGATCGGCGCGACCGTCGGGGGTGCAGTATCGCTGCTGCCCGCGATTGGCCACGCGCGGGAGATTAGCAATACAGCCGAAGCGTCCTGGGGCAATGCCGGTGCGACCCGCACGGTGCGTTCCAACACGGTGCTGCTGGAGGTGGATACACCGACCCCGCCGATTGACGCCAAAATCTACGCCATTCAACCGCCCGGCACGCCGGGGATCGGCAGTTTTATCGATTCGAGCGGGTGCAGCACCGGCGGCCAAGGAATCTTTGGCACAGGCGGGGGCGCGACCTCTGGCGGCGGCGCGGTTTCACTCAACCCGTCAAACCAGTTTACCGCCGGACAGCCGGTAGCCTTTGGCATCAACTCTGTTGCTGATAATTTGGATCCAAACGCCCGCGATACACTGGCGGTTACCATCCGCACCGCCAATGGGGATGAAGAATCGCTGATTCTGCACGAAGATGCGGTCAATAGCGGTTTTTTTGTCGGCTATCTGGCGACGATAAAAATGCCGCCGCCACTCGTGCAGCATGATTGCCGCCTGTCCGTCCCCGCCGGCGGATCGATCGCGGTAAATCTGTTCCGAAATGGCACAGGCACGCCGATGGCCACCGCGCAGGTGAGCTTTCTGGTCGACCCATTTGGCATAGTTTTTGACAGCGGCGACGGCGCACCCGTTTCGGGCGTGCGCGTGACGCTGATTAACGCTGATACAGGCCTTCCGGCGCAGGTTTTCGGCGATGACGGGGTGTCGTCATACCCCAATAGCATGGTGACAGGCACAAGCGTCACCGATTCGGGCGGCACGGTGTATAATTTCCCAACCGGGGATTATCGCTTTCCATTTGTTGCGCCCGGCAACTATAAGCTGCGGGTCGAACCCAATGACCCCTATCATTGGCCGTCGACCGCCACCCCTGCCGAGCTGGCACCGTTCCGGCGACCCGACAATGGTGCCCCCTATAGCATTGCCGATGCCAGCTATGGCGCTGTTTTCCGCCTGATGACGCCGGCCCCGGTGCGGATCGATATACCGATTGATCGCCCCGCAGAGGCATTGATTCTGACCAAAACGGTGAGCGAGGCGGAGGCTTTGCCCGGCGGGGTGCTGCAATATCGCATCCGCCTGCGCAATGGCGATGCACGGCGCAGTACCGGCGCAATAGAACTGCGCGATGATTTGCCCCGCGCGCTGCGCCTGCGGCGGGATAGCGTGCGCTTTAACGGCGCATCCATCGCTGCAATTGTTGCTGCCGATGGGCGCAGCTTTACGCTGAACCTGCCCAGCCTTGCCCCTTCGGCAGAGGCACTGGTGACCTATCTGACCGAAGTGCGCCCGGATGCAGCACCAGGGGACGCGTTGAACATCGCCAGCGCGCGGGATTCGCGCGGCACAATTTCCAACACTTCGGATGCTAATGTCCGCATTAGGCGTGATATTTTGGGTGATCGGCTGACGATTATCGGCCGGATTACCAGCGGCGGTTGCGCGGCAAACCCCAATGATGCCACCGGCATCGGCGGCGTGCGCGTGATGATGGAGGATGGACGCTTTGCCGTCACCGATCCCGATGGCCGTTACCATTTCGAGGGGGTGCAGCCTGGCACCCATGTGGTTCAGATGGACCCGACCACCCTGCCCGCCGGTCAAGTGCCGGTTGACTGCGCGCGCAATGTCGAAAGCGCGGGCAGCCCACTGTCCCGTTTTGCAGAAGG
>CAUJJQ010000053.1 GCA_963205285.1 Pseudomonadota bacterium
CGGCTCACGACTGGGCCTCCGCCGCCGATGTGTCGGTGTTGTGCGGGCAGCCAGGGCAGACCGAGAGGTATTTGCGCTGCCAGGCGTTGCGCGGCGGCAGTTTGCGCCGACGGTTGGTCATGCAGGCCGACAGCGGAATCGTCGCCGACCAGATTGGGCACTCAACGTCGTCGCCGGCATAGGCCGCGCGAACCAGCCGCTCGGCCTCTGCCATGTCGCCAGGGTACTGGTTGTTGATGAGGCGGGAGATGTAGCCGCTGCTCCGGCCCAGCCGTTCGGCGACGCTCTGCTGGCTGGTCCGGTCACAGGCCGAAGCCAGCAACTGCACCCATTGCGGCAGGTCCGCCCCCCAGCCGCGCCGAGCGGCCTGGATGTTGCCATCGGCGGGGCTGCTGCCCCGCGCGCGGCGACCTCGGCGGGTTGGTAAAGAAGTATGTTCAGCAAACATGGTTAACTTCTCCCCCCTTCACGGTGGTGGTTGCGGCCCATCCTTTCGGGCGCTGTTGACGATGCGGACGGACCGGCATGGTCACGCCGGATCCGGTGTTGCGGTCGATGAGGTGGAGGTGCGGCAGGCCGTCGCGGGTGCCGGTGCGCCGGTCACCGCTGGCTGCGCCACCTTCACGGCCAACACAGCCGGTGCGGTCCAGCGCACCGGCACGCTGCGCGTCACTGTGCCGGCAGGCGCGAACCTGATTTTCCTGCGCGTCACCCAGGGGCGGCCGGGCGGATCGACCGCGACCTATGGCGAGGTCAGCCTGTTCGCTTTGGGCGCGGCCGAGCCTGGCGCCGACGTCACCAGCTATATCGCCGGGCCGACGACGATCTCGGTGCCTTGCACGAGCGATGGCGACTTCAAAGCCGCTTTCAACCCGGTCGAGTCGCTGTTCCGGCTCTACAAGGGTGGCACCCAGGTGACGTCGGGCATCACCTGGGCGGTCACAACGTTGTCGGGCACGCTGACCCGCGCGATCAGCGGCACAGGCACCGGCCTGCTCAGCATCACGGCCATCACGTCGGAGAGCTGCCGCCTAAGGATCGACGCGACCGTCGCGGGTGCGACCCGTCAGATCGAGGTGGTGGTCAACAAGGAGCGCGACCCGCCTCCGGTCGGCGGCAGCGGCGGTTCAGGCAACCCCGGCACCACAGCCAGCACATCGACGATCAGCAGCACCGGGTCGACCACCTACGGCGGTGCCAACGCAGGTCCGTTGACCGCCAAGGCCGGGACGGCTGGGCAGGTGGCGCTGACCGCCAACCTGTCTTTTCAGCCGTCGGGCGGGACAGCGATCGGCGCGCTCAATGCCTGGGGCAAATGGCAGTGGCGGGTGGTCGGTGGCAGCTGGGCCGACGTCGACAGCGAGGACTCGTCCACCACGGCCGCCAGCCGGGCCTATGACAATGACGCCAACGCATGGATCAATAGCGAGGGGTATCTGCCGGTCGCGATGACCAAGACCGGGCTGACCAGCGGCACCGACTATGAGTTCCAGCTGCTCTTGCGGGTGAGCTCGGCGCGGACGACGGCGTTCGCCGGCCTCGCCAAGGCGGAGGGCAGCTGATGCCGGACAAGGTGCGGCGGTGGTACGAGATCACCCACAAAGAGAGCGGCGAGCAGCAGATTGTGTGCGGCCTGCGCGGCTATGACCGGAAGGTCTGGCGATCGCGCCGCATCGAGCGCGCGCCGGGAGAGTTTGAGCGGATCGACGGGCGCGGGCGCATCGAGCGCGACGAGGCGGCGGAGATCGACGCGCGGTTCGGTGCAGAGCATATCGCGGCCGCCCGCGCGGCAAAGCTGGCCGAGGCGCGCATCATCCTGGCGGGTGTCGCGATCGACGGGCTGGTGGCGGCCGAGGCGGCCGTGCGCGGCGTGGCGGTCGACGAGCTGGCCGCGACCATCGTCGCCAAGGCTGAGCCGCTGGCTGCGGCCGAGATCGAGCGCATCAGC
The DNA here is from genome assembly GCA_963205285.1 of Pseudomonadota bacterium. Classification (GTDB taxonomy): domain Bacteria; phylum Pseudomonadota; class Alphaproteobacteria; order Sphingomonadales; family Sphingomonadaceae; genus Sphingopyxis. The sequence continues at coordinate 1,949 of CAUJJQ010000053.1, forward strand.
GCGAAGGCGGGGTTGCAGTGACCGTCGCTCCCGCCACTGCCGACTGGCTGCGCAACGCCGGCCTGACGGCCGTTTCGACGGGCGCAGCCGCATGGGGCGACCTGGCCGCCACCAGCGACGTCGCCTGCGGACTGTCCAACGCCGGCGATGCGCAGGCCGAGGCGGACCGGCAGCGGGCCTTCTTTGGGGCCTCCCGCGCCATCGAGACACTGTTGGTGCCGGGCGCGCAGCTGGCCCTGCTGGGCCGAGCGGTCACGCTTCAGGCGGATGCCGAGGGATATCGCGCCGGCGTCAATGTGTTCGTCATCGCCGTCGCTGAGCGCGACGATGGCATGTCCTCACTCACCGTCATCAGGAGGCTCGCATGATCGCCATCATCAGGCCCGAAGCCGTCGCGGCAATCTCCGCATCAAGCAACGCCGGCGACGCCGCGAACATGCTCTCTGCGCCGCCGCGCGAGGTGTGGTTGTCGGTCGTAGCGGCCACACACACCATCGATATCGATCTGGGCGCGGTGATGCCGATCGACACGCTGTTCGTCGGTTCGACCAACGCAGCGGCGACCGCGACACTGACTGTTTCGCGCGGGACCGGCCTGGGGACAGGACTGACTGCCGAAGGCACACAAGGCCTGCGTTTGGGAGCAGCCGAAGGTCCGCGCTATCATGGTGTTTTCACGAGGGCTGTCGGGGCACCCGCAGCGCGCTATTTCCGGCTCACAGTGGCGCTGCCCGCCGCTGCTGCACTCGAAGTGGGGGTGGTGGCCGCCGGCCTCGCCTTTCGTCGGCCAGTTGCGTATCCGACATCGCGCGTCGCGATCGACACGTCGACCAGGACCGACCTGTGGGACGGCGGCTTCGGAGTCGGCGAGGGGGTCACCAAAGCGGGCTACCGGTTCAAGTTCCCCGACCTCGACACCGCCGCCCGCGATCAGCTCTGGTCGCTGGTCTCCAAACGTGGCACACGAAAACCGGTCATCGTTATCGAGGACGATGAGGCTCTGCCGCTCGCCGACGCGTCGGTGCATTATGGGTTGCTCGACCGGTTCGAGCCTTGGGAGCGCGCCAACGCCGCCGACACCATCTGGTCGATGGGGATGGTCGAATGGGTGTAGCGAACCCCCGGCGTCAGCAGACCCCCGCGCAAAGGCCGCCCCAGCCGTATGCCCTGACCATGCGCAACATCACCCTCATTGCTGTCCACTGCACCGCGACCCTCGCCGGGCGGCCGTTCAACGTCTCCGCGATCCGAAACATGCACATAGCCCAGGGATGGTCGGACATCGGCTATCACAAGTTGATCGGGCTCGATGGCGAGATCTGGGATGGCCGTCCCGAGGCGGCTGCAGGAGCCCATATCAAGGGCCACAACGCGGAGAGCCTGGCTGTCTGCTATGTCGGGGGCATTGGCGCCGACGGGCGCCCGGCCGACACGCGGACTCCGGCACAGCTAGTCGCTCTTAAGTTTGTCCTTCAGGACTGGAGCTGTCGGTTCCCGGACGCCATCATTCGGGGACATCGGGATATGTCGCCTGATCGCAATCGCGATGGGCGGGTCACTCGCGATGAGTGGCTCAAGGACTGCCCCTGCTTCGATGTACGCGACTGGTGCCGGAGTGTCGGGATCGACCCGCGATGAGCGCCGATCCAATTCTCGATCTGGCGATTCCGCGCACCCCTGCCGAAGCCAAGCGGCACTGGATGATCGACCGCCTCTGGTCCATTTTCCTGTTCACCGCCGTGCTCATTTTGTTTCTCATCGGTATCGTGTGGTTGGGCGAGTGGCCGGCCGCACTTGCGTCGCGCCGATTGGCCATTCTCGGCCTCGCTTTCCTGCTCGCCCAGGTGATCCAGATTGCTGTGGTGCTGGCCTTCTCTCTCGGCGGGCCGGTGGGGCGGTGGCGTGCGCGCTGGGGCAACCGTTCCGTCGCGGCGGACGATGACGAGACCGCTGCCCGAACTGCCTATGATGCCGGCAGCGGCGACGAACCGGCTAAACCCGAATGACAGTCATCATCGCCTGGTTGATCGGCCGAGGCCTGTCGCGCCGCGTCGCTGGCGTGGTGGCGTGGGCCTCGGCAATCGCACTGCTGATCGCGGTCAGCATCGGCGCCTGGGCCGTCCTCGTCAGGAGACACGACCGGGCGGTCATCGCCAAGCATGAGGCCGGAGTGCAGCTCGACATCGAGCGCGCCGGCCGTGCAGCCGACCGGTCCCTGACAGAGCGTCGGGCGGATGGCGAGAGGGCTATATGTTTTGAGCGAAAGGACTTCGACAATGCTGCGCGCCACATCCCTCCTGAGGGCCTTACTCGTCGCCAGCGTCTCGATCTGTGCATCGAGCTGCGCGACGGTGGAACGGACACGACTCTCCTCCCCCAGTGCGGAGATCTTCGAGCAGGAGCAGCGTCCGGCCGCGACGATTGATATCCTCGTCAACGATGACGCCGAGGCCTATCGCCGGTGGCAGCGCGACAAGGATGACTGGGGTCGAAGGGGGTGGGACCGGGTCTGGCTGCTGTGCCGGTGGTTCGCGGATCAGGGCGTTTCGGACCTGCCGTGCACCGACGCTGATCGCCCTGTTCAGGTGCCTTAAATGAAGGATTTAAGCCATTTCCGCCATGTTTCACCGTCCATGATGGCGTGGCCAGCCTCCCACTCGCACCAGCGACTGGGCGGCACGTCGGCCATTTTGGCGGCGGCCTCGACGCTGATCCGGTGCTTCGCCCGCGCCCTCAATATCTCAACCGATGTAGGCGGCGGCGGGGGTGGTGCATTGTCTTTGAGGCCAACTGCGTGCAGAAACGCTACCCATTTCAGAGGGTTAGCTGCCACATCGCCGCTTTCCCACCGCTGCCACGTCCGAGTGCCTACGCCTGCCAGGAACGCCGCTTCGGCCTGTGATACCCCCAATGCCTTGCGCGCGGCGATGACCTCAGAGGTGGGTGGTGCGAGTGGGCTGGCGGCGTGAGCGGGCCGTCCGCGAAGGGTGTTCATGGCGTCATATAAGCACGCCATTAAATCCGGTCAATATATCGCATTAATGACAATTGATGGCGCAAACTGCCAAAAAATACCCCTGAATTAATGGCAAACATTTTTGGCGCGCTACACACCCTCGATGATTTGCTCGACCGGATGGTGACCGCGCCGATTGGCCCCATCCACCTCCACATCTATCCGGCGCGCGGCGCGGATGGGGGATATGTCGGCGGCTCGCTCCTCGCGCTGCCCTTGCCCTATGGCCCCGGCTATCGCGCGGCAGACAGCGGCTTTACCGTTGAACTTAATGACTATGATTTCGACGCCGCAATGGCGACCATGGCCGCTGCGAACGAACCGGTGATGACTTTCGACCAATTCACCGCCGCGCTCAACCAAGGGCGGATCGTTGTCAACATCCATACCGACCGCTTTGGCGATGGAGAAATTGCGGGGCCGGTCAGGCGAGTTTAGCTGCGTCCAGCCGCCTCTGCGCGCTGTGCGATGCTCGCTTCGGCAGCAGGCACGGTGCGATAGGCATAGAGCAGGCTGGCGAGCGATATGGGGACAACACCCAGCATCGACAAAATGCCGGTGCGCAAATCCCCCACCATTTTGCCATCGATCAAGGTCGCGTTCCAATCGGAAATCTGCCCGACCAGATAAGGGCCAAAAGATAGGCCGATCAACGTCGTCCCCAAAAAGAAGGATGCGGTCGCCGTGCCGCGCATATGCGGCAGCACCAGATCCTGCGTCGTCGCCGCTGCCGCACCCAATGCCGCCGCGCCGAACATGCCGGCGAGGAAATTCATCGCATAAAAGGTGAAGGCGTCGCCCGTCGTATAACCGATCCACAAGGGGACAATCGGTGCCAAAATGCCAAACAGGATGACAAGGATGCGCCCCGCCGGGTTACGGCGGCGCAGCGTATCGGCAATGCGTCCGCCCAAAATAACCCCCAGAAAGCCCGCGACTGCGCCATTGGCCCCCAGCCAAAAGGCCAATTCACCCTTGGGCAGATGCAGCACGGTTTCGGCATAGGGCGGCGACCAAAAGGCAAGCGCATAGGCGGTGAGGCTGATGAGACCATAGCCGATGGTGGTGGCGATAAAGGCGGGCGTGCCCCAAATCAGGCGAAAGGTTGCCGGGTCTTTGCTGCGCAAATTGCTCGCCCAGGAAAATACCGCATAATAGCCAAGGCCGACCGCCGACCATTGGGGGAAATTGCCGGTCACCCGCACCATCGCATAGGCAAGCGCGACAATCAGCGCGCCGACGCCGATGTTGATGGTGAGCGCCGCCACACCGCGCCGCGCCGCGCCAATCAGCGTAAAGGGCGGGACGATGGTGGCAATATCGGCGAAAAATTCGCGCCACGGATTGGGGGACATGGACGCCGCCACACCATCCATCCGTCCGCGTTCTGGTTCGCGCAAAGTGGCAACCCACAACGCAACCAGCAGGCCGGGAATACCAACCACCAGAAATGCCGCCTGCCAGCCGGCGAGGCCCAGCGGTCCGCCGCCCGGAAAGGCGCGGTTCCACGCCGATACAATCGCCGCGCCAAGGAACAGCGACACGCCGCCGCCCAGATAAATCCCTGAGCTATAGATGGAGAGCGCGGTTGCGCGCTGATGTTTGGGGAAATAATCGGCAATCAGCGAATAAGCGGTCGGACTGGCGGTCGCTTCGCCCACGCCCACCCCCATGCGTGCGAGGGTCAGCGTCCATTGATTGCCCGCAAAGCCCGATAATGCGGTCATCGACGACCAGAGCGTCAGACCGACAGCGAGCAATTTCACCCGGCTGATATTGTCGGCCAACCGCCCCAGCGGGATACCGAACAGCGCGTAAAAAACCGCAAAGGCCGCGCCGCCCAAAAAGCCCAGATCCGCATCGCTGAGCGAGAGGCTAGCCTTTATATCGACCGCAAGGATGCTCATGATCTGCCGGTCGATGAAGTTCAAAATATAGACGATGACGAGGATGGAAAGCACATACCAGCTATAGCTGCTTGCCTTGGTTTCGCGCTCTGCGGCCGGATCCGTCATATATTCTCCCTTGGCTTCCCACCCCCTGCTAGCAGAGCGGCAAGCCAAGGAAAGCTAAAGATTTGATTGGCGACCATATTTGCGGATGCGGCGATATTGCGCGCCACCTGCCGATAAATGGCTGTCAAACAGTGCAAAGTGATCGATGGGATAGACGGGGGTCGCAAGCCGCGCATGTGCGCCAAGGAAATCATCAATCGGCCCCGCGCTGCGCGACAGGCGAGCAAGCGTGATGTGGGGGATGAAATCATGCCCATCAACCGTCACCCCCGCCATCTGAACGGCGCGCCGCACCTTGGCCGCAAGTTGCGCCAATGGCTCGGTGGGCTGCGCCCCTGCCCACAACGCATGGGCAAATCCCTTGCTGGTGAAATGGCCGACCCCCTTTGCTGAAAGCGCGATGGGGGGCATGGTAATGGCCGACAATGCAGCGTCGAGGTCGGGCAGGTGGGCTGTGTCCACCTCCCCCAAAAAGGCGAGCGTCAGGTGCAATTGCGCCGCGCTCTGCCAGCGCGCGCCTGCCACGCCGCCCATGCAGGCGACGAGCCGCGCTGCGAGTGCTTGGGGCAGGGGGAGGGCGATGAACAGGCGCATAGCGAGAGAAGGCAGCCATAATCTATTGGCTCTTGAATCCGAACCCTATTCCACCGATATTGCGGATGTAGGTCGGCGATGGTGCCGACCGCTGCGATGGAGTTTACTATGGCAAATTGGTCAGACCCCCGTGGTCCTGCCACGGCCTATGAGATGGGTGGCGCTGCGACAACGACGGCGAGTGATGCCGGTTTGCGCGCCCACATGCTCAAAACCTATAATTATATGGCGTCCGGCGTATTGCTGTCGGGTATCATTGCCTTTTGGTTTGCGCAGGGCGGTGTAAACTCGCTCGCTGCGCAATATATTATTGCTGGCGGGCCGACCGCATGGATTATCAAGCTGGCACCGCTTGCTTTCATTTTGGTGCTCAGCTTTGGCATCAACCGCCTGTCGACCATGGCGGCACAAGCGCTCTTCTGGGCCTTTGCGGTGGTGATGGGGCTGTCGCTATCGACGATTTTTCTGCGTTACACGGGCGAATCGATTGCCACATCCTTTTTTGGCACGGCGGCGGCGTTCGCGGGGCTTAGCCTTTATGGTTATACCACAAAGCGCAACCTGTCGGGCTTTGGCACCTTCCTCCTCATGGGGCTGATTGGCATTGTCGTCGCATCCCTGCTCAACGTCTTTATTTTCCAGTCGAGCGCGATGATGATGGCCATTTCGGCGCTGGGCATTTTGGTCTTTGCAGGGCTTACCGCCTATGACACGCAGATGATCAAAGCTTGGTATTATGAAGTGGCGGGCACCGATTTTGCCGGCAAAGCGGTGATTATGGGCGCGCTCAACCTCTACCTTGACTTCGTCAACATGTTCCTGATGATTTTGAACCTGTTCGGCAGCCGCGAATAATCGCGCACCAAAGCAAAACTTGTGTTAGTTCGTGTTAAATGTAACATTTCACGACTCGGAAATCACGGAAAACAGGCTCTAGCCCCGGTGGAGCGATCCGCCGGGGCTTTTTGCATCAAAATTCGCGGGCGTAATTTTCATTGCCGACAAAGCCGAGCGCAGGAACTTCGGCGCGCCGCACCTCAGCAAGAACCGTATCGACAATGACATAGCGTGCCGCCGGGTCGGGCTGGATACGCAATTCCGGTGCGGGATCCATGTTGCGCAACTGGGCCAGCGCAGCGTGCAACTGCGCGCTGTTGATCGCCGCCCCATTCCACATCGTCACCCCCGCTGCTGTCACCTGCAGCAGATTATGGTCACGAATTTCAAAGGATGGCGCGCCCATCGGCAGGTCGATTTTGACCGCATGGCTTTGTGCGGGGATCGACAATATCATCATCACCAACAGACAGAGCATCACATCAATCAACGGCGTGGTGTTAAGGTCGCCGATTGGCTTTGGATCGGTCGGACGCTTTGCCGACATGTGCAGATTTTGGGTCATGCCATTGCCCCTTTCCTGACAGGCAAAGGCTGATCCCTCGCCCGTAGTATAATGTTATACCATTACATTGAAAGAGGCAAGCGCGTCAGCCTTTGCGAGACTGACGGCCTGAACCTATTTAGTTTTGTTTGGCTGCAGCATCCGCAATCAGCGCATCATCAATCGCCTTTGCCTTTTGATAGGCGGCGCGCGGGGTCAGGCGCGCGGCATAGGCTGCCAGATGGTCGCGATGTGCGATGGTGCCAAATTGCAGCCCCCAAATGACTTGCGAGCCGACATAAATATCTGCTGCGGTAAAGCGCGCGCCGCAGACATAATCATTGGTGGCCAGATACGCGTCGAGCACGTCGAGCGGGCGTTCGACATCGCCGAACCCGACCGACATTTGCCGTTCGGCGCTGACTTCCCAACCCATCGCCTTGGTAGTTACCGCCTGTTCAATCGGCCCGGCGGCGAAAAACAGCCAGCGGAAATAGGCGGCGCGTTCGCGCACTTCGGGCAGCAACCCCGCCTCTGGAAAACGTAGCGCCAGATAGGCGCAGATTGCTGCACATTCGGTAACCACCGCGCCATCATCGACAATCGCGGGCACCTTACCCATCGGGTTGATGGCGAGGAAATCTGCGCCCTTCATCGTGTCGCCATAGCCCAAAATATGCTGGCGATAGAGTGCGCCCACTTCCTCCAAAGCCCAACGGGCGATCTGCCCGCGCGACATGGGGTTGGTATAAAAATCAATCTCGCTGGTCATTGGTCTATTCCTATATTGCGACTCGGTTGGCGGAACATATACGGAACATCGCTTTAGGCAATGCGCAAATCAGCCCGCGCTGACCCGTTCAATATCCGCACCGACTGCCGCCAATTTTTCTTCCAACCGTTCATATCCCCGGTCGAGGTGATAGACGCGGCTGACCTGTGTTTCGCCCTTTGCGGCCAGTCCGGCGATAATCAGGCTCATCGACGCGCGAAGGTCGGTCGCCATGACCGGCGCGCCGACCAGTTCATCGACCCCGCGCACGACCGCGCTGCGCCCCTTGACGGTTATGTCCGCGCCCATCCGTGCCAGTTCGGGGACGTGCATATAGCGGTTTTCAAAGATGGTTTCGGTCAACATCGATGTGCCATCGGCCAGCACCAGCATCGCCATAAATTGCGCCTGCATGTCGGTGGCAAAGCCGGGGTAGGGCGCGGTGGAC
>CAUJJQ010000054.1 GCA_963205285.1 Pseudomonadota bacterium
CGCTGTCCCCCGGCACATTGTTGACCCATGCGCTGTTCCGCCATGCCTTTGATGTCGACAAAGTCGCGCGGATCGATTTTGGCACCGGCGATGATGGCTATAAACGCGACTGGATGGAAGATTGCGCGCCGCTCATCAACATCCGCGCATGGGATGTGACGCAACCTGCCGCGTGGCCGGGTGCAGCGCGCGACATACTTTCCCCGCTTGCGGCGATGCTACGGCGCAGCTAGCGAGGCGCGAACCACAGCCATGAGAGGGAAATTCGGGGCCGCCCATGACAGATGATCGCAAGATGGTGGAAGAAACGGTGCGCAGCACGCTGGTTGACATGCTCGGCCTGTCGGCAGCACGGGTGGCCGAATTTGACGGGGCAACGCCGTTGTTTGGGGCAATCCCCGAACTGGATTCGATGGCGGTTGCAACCTTGCTCACCGAATTGGAGGATCGTCTGGGCATCACCATCGACGATGATGATGTTGATATCGAAGCCTTTGAAAGCTTTGGCGGTTTGGTCGCCTTTGCGGCACGCAAGGCGCTTGGCTGACGCGTATGGCGGGGGAAAATTGCCTGCGATTTTCGCCGCCTGACGGGACGACGCGCGCCCACATCCTTTTCCTTCCTCCGCTGTTTGATGAGGGGAACCGCTTGCGCCGCACGTTGGTGCTGACCATGCGCGCGCTAGCCGGTTTAGGCATTGAGAGCCATTTGCCCGACCTGCCGGGACAAAATGACAGCGCTGTCGCCACATCTGCGGTGACGTTGGATGATTGGCGGGGCGCGGTGGTGCAATTTGCCGCCCAAATGCCGCGACCCTTTATCACGGCGGCATGGCGCGGCGGGACGCTGATCGACGATGCGGCGACAGGCGCAGTTGGTCACTGGCGCATGGCCCCGGTCGCGGGGGCGAGCATCCTCAAAACCATGGTGCGCACCCGCATCGCCAGCGAACGGGAGGCAGGGCGCACACTGGGCGCACAGGATGTGCGCGCACTGGCCAAGCAACACGGGCACGTCGAACTGGCGGGCAATCGACTGTCACTGACCATGTTCGACGGGCTGGAACAGGCGCACATTGCCGACGTCGAGCCGCTGCGCATTGTGACCGCAGCGGACATGACGGGCAGCGCGCTCTGGCTGCGTGCCGAACCGGGTGAGGATGCGGGCATGGCCAACATCATGGCGCGCGATTTGGCGGATTGGGCGGTGCAATGCGCCGCTGGTTGAACTTCCCGGTTGCCGGGCAAAATTGCGCCGCCACGCTGGACGATGCAGGGGGAACGCACGGCCTCCTGCTCATCTCAGGCGGAAATGAAATACGATCCGGCGCACACCGTTCGCAAAGCTGGCTGGCTGGCGAAGTTGCCGCGCGCGGCCACCCGGTGCTGCGTTATGACCGGCGCGGCATCGGCGATAGCGAAGGGGAAAATGGCGGCTTTTTAACGAGCGCGGGGGACATTTCCGCCGCCGCAGCGGCCTTTCGCGCCGCCTGCCCCAGCCTGCAACGCATCACCGCTTTTGGCAATTGCGATGCCGCTGCCGCATTAATGCTGTTCCATGCCGCAGCGGGCATCGATGCGCTGTTACTCGCCAACCCATGGGTGGTAGAGGATGCGACTGACGATGGCGACACGCCCGCCCTGCCCCCGGCTGCGGCAATCCGCGCGCGTTATCTGGCAAAATTGCGCCGCCCCGATGAGTGGCTGCGCCTGCTGCGCGGCGGGGTTGACCCTGGCAAGTTATGGCGGGGGATAATGGCTGCACGCGGTGGCAACCCAGCCCCGCAGCAGGCGGATTCCCTTTCTGCTCTGATGGCCGCCGCGATGCAGCCTTCTGACATTCCGGCAACTTTGCTGCTGGCACGCGGCGACCGCACTGCGCAGATTTTCATCGAACAATGGCAATCTGCGCTATGGCAGCCACTGCACACGCGCATCCCGGTCCATTTTGTCGACAGCGCTAGCCATGGATTTGCCGATGATGCCGCGCGCATTTGGTTGCTTGGTCAGATTATGTCGGCACTCGGCACCGATTAACGGTCAAATCGGAAATCCAAAAAGCCCGGCATCGGGCCGTTCCAGCCATCATCCGGCCCATCCATATCAGCCTGCCGGTCGCGCCGGTCAGGTTTTTTTGCCGCCGGTCTTGCTGCCTTGGCCGGGGTCGGAGCGCGGGGCGTTTCATCGCGCTTTGCCACATGCTGTGCACCCGCCTTGTCGCCCGATTTGTTGCCGCGCGCTACAGTTTTTTTGGAGGCTGGTGCGGATTTTTCATCTTTTATCGCACCACCAATTTCCACCCAATCGATGGTCGTGCCGATCAGCTTCTGGACGCTCTCTATCGCCTCGACATCCTTGTCCGTGACGAAAGTGTAGGCGTCGCCCTTGGCCCCGGCGCGCCCGGTGCGCCCGATGCGGTGAACATAATCATCCGGGTGCCATGGCGTGTCAAAATTGATGACATGGCTGACACCTTTGATGTCCAATCCGCGCGCAGCAACATCGGATGCAACCAATATGCTAATGTCGCCAACCTTAAACCGTTCCAATTCCTTGAGGCGGCTGGGCTGGTCCATATCGCCATGAATTTCGCTGGCCGCAAAACCCACGCGCTGCAAATGTTTGGCAAGGTCGCGCACCATCGTCTTGCGGTTGCAAAAGATAATCGCGGTCGGGTCGGCAAAACCGCGCAGCATATCGACCAACAAGTCACGCTTGCCGCGTTCGCTGACCTTGACCAGTCGCTGGGTGATGTTGATGTTGGCCGACGCCGGGCGCGCAACCTCCACCGATTTGGGATTGGACAGGAATTTGTCAGCCAACTTCTTGATCGGCGGCGGCATGGTGGCC
>CAUJJQ010000055.1 GCA_963205285.1 Pseudomonadota bacterium
AGGGACAGGTTATCGACTGCGCGATGACCGATGGTTCGGCGCTGCTGTCCGCCATGACATGGGGGTTCCGCGCGCTTGGGGTCTGGCAGGATCAGGCGGGGGTCAACCGGCTCGATGGCGGCGCGCCCTATTATGACACCTATGTTTGCGCCGATGGCAAATATGTCTCGATCGGGTCAATCGAACCGCAATTTTACGCGCTGCTGCGTCAGAAAACCGGGCTGGACGCCGACGCCGATTTCGATGCACAGGATGATGCGGCGCGCTGGCCGCTACTCAAGCAAAAATTGACCGCGCTGTTCGCCAGCCAGCCGCGCGACCATTGGTGCGCGTTGATGGAGGGGAGCGATGTCTGCTTCGCGCCCGTGCTGTCGTTGGCCGAAGCCCCGCAGCATCCGCATAATGTCGCGCGCCAAACCTTTATCGAGGTGGATGGCACGATCATGCCCGCGCCGGCCCCGCGTTACAGCGGCACGCCAAATGCCCATCCCAGCGGGGCAGGGCCAAAGGGTGCAGACGGCGATGCGATTCTGGGCGATATTGGGTATGATTTGTCGCGAATCGATGGTGCCCGCGCCAGTGGTGCGATGCAGTAAGCGTTAAAGCGCGCTCCCCCCGCGCTGGTTGATGGATTTTTGCCGGGTCTACCTGCGATAACAGCGGGCCGGTGTGGAGCAATAAAGGGGGTCGGCTATGCGTATCGCTGTGGTTTTGGGGGTTATCGCCGCGCCATTATTGGCGCTAGCTGGCTGTTCGCTCTCGGGCGGGAGCAGTGCCGTCGTCGATGATAATCGGCTGTTGCAGGCGGCGAGCCACCCCGACGAATGGGTGACGCACGGCGGCACCTATGCCGAACAGCGGTTTAGCCAACTTGACCAGATTAGTGCGCAAAATGTCGGGCAACTGGGCCTTGCGTGGAGCGCAGAGTTTGACACTAATCGCGGGCAGGAAGCGACCCCGATTGTCGTCGATGGCGTGCTCTACACCACAACGGCGTGGAGCAAGGTTTACGCATTTGATGCCGCAACGGGGCGGCAATTATGGCGTTTCGACCCCGAAGTGCCGGGGCAGCGCGGCTTTTCGGCGTGCTGCGATGTCGTCAACCGCGGGGTGGCGGTTTATGGCGGCAAGGTTTTTGTCGGCACGCTCGACGGGCGGCTGATCGCCATCGATGCCAAAACGGGGCGGCAGGTCTGGTCAACGGTGACGGTTGACCAGTCCAAACCCTATACGATCACCGGCGCGCCGCGCATCGTAAAGGGGCGCGTCCTCATCGGCAATGGCGGTGCAGAATATGGCGTGCGCGGCTATGTTTCGGCCTATGATGCCAATAATGGTTCCTTGGTCTGGCGTTTTTACACCGTCCCGCCGGGGCCGAACCAGCCCGCCGACAACGCTGCCTCCGACCCCGAAATTGCACGGATGCGCGCGACCTGGGCGGGGGATTGGAGCCGATTTGGCGGCGGCGGCACGGTTTGGGATGCCATCGTCTATGACCCTGATTTCAATCAGATTTTGATTGGCGTTGGCAACGGCAGCCCGTGGAACCAGAAAATCCGGTCGGAGGGGCGGGGCGACAACCTCTTCCTCTCCTCGGTCGTCGCGCTCGATGCCGATACCGGCCGTTACCGCTGGCACTATCAGGGGACTCCCGGCGAAACATGGGATTTCACGCAAACTCAACCGATCATCCTCGCCGACCTCAATATAGAGGGGCAGCCACGCAAGGTGATGATGCAGGCCCCCAAGAACGGCTTTTTCTATGTTATCGACCGCAGCAACGGGCATTTGATTTCGGCACGCAATTTCGTGCCGCAAACATGGACAACGGGGGTCGATATGGCGACCGGCCGTCCCATCGAAACCCCCAATGCCCGTTACACCGATGGCAGTTTTGTCGCGCTGCCCAGTGCGCTTGGTGCGCATAATTGGCACCCGATGGCGTTCAGCCCTGATACCGGCCTCGTCTATCTGCCCGCGCAGGAAGTGCCCTTTGCCTATAGCAACGACACCGCTTTTGCCGGGCGCCAAGGGGGTTGGAATGTTGGGGTAGATTTCCTCGCCAATGCGGTTCCCGATGACCCGTCGACCATCCGTGCGGTGCGCGCGATGTTGAAGGGGCAGTTGATCGCTTGGGACCCCATCCGCCAGCGGGAGGTTTGGCGCGTTCAATATGATGGGCCGTGGAACGGCGGGGTGCTGGCGACGCATGGCGGCCTCGTCTTTCAGGGGAATGCGCATGGCGGTTTCCAGGCCTTTGACGCGCGCACCGGGGCCAAGCTCTGGTCGTTCGATGCCGGCACCGGCATCATCGCGCCGCCGATCAGTTACCGTATTGGTGACACGCAATATATTGCGGTGATGGCGGGCTATGGCGGGGCATTCCCGCTGTCGTCAGGCCTTGTTGCCAACCCGCGCCCGATGCCCAATGGCCGGTTGCTGGTGTTCAAACTGGGCGGCAATACGCCCTATAGCATCACGCCGATTGAAAACCCGCCTGCGGTGCGCGTGACGAGCAGCTTTACCGCCGCACAGGTCGAACGCGGACGGCAATTGTTTGAAACCAACTGCGGCGTTTGTCATGGGGCAGGGGCAATGTCGTCGGGCGTTCTGCCCGATTTGCGCCGCCGACCCAGCATCAACGATGCCGCGACCTTCAAATCCATCGTCATCGATGGCGCACTACAAGACAATGGCATGATCAGCTTTGCGCGCTATTTTTCGGCTGACGATGCAGAGGCGATACGCGGTTACATCGCATCGCGCGCGGCATCGCTGGCCCGACAGGAAGCGGCTGGCGGCGGGGCAGCGGCTGGCCCCCCTGCTGCACCACCGGCGCGGCGATGATGTGTTTATTGCCGCGCACCCATTGACCACGGCACGGCATCCCCCTAGGGGGAGCGCCGGTCGGGGCCCTTAGCTCAGTCGGTAGAGCAACTGACTTTTAATCAGTAGGTCGCTGGTTCGAA
>CAUJJQ010000056.1 GCA_963205285.1 Pseudomonadota bacterium
ATCGGGGGATCATGCGAAAATCGCCGCCTGGCGTCAGCATAGGGCGGACGAAGATACACGGTTACGCAGACCCGACCTTTGGGAACGCCACAGGGGCGTTCGGGGCGGGCCTGCCTCTGGCGCGCACAAAGAGAATGAGGAAGAGGTATGAACCTCCTGCAAACTATCGAAGCCGAAGAAGTCGCCAAGGCGTTGTCGGCCCGTGCCATCCCCGAATTCCGCCCCGGCGATACGCTGCGCGTTGGCGTGAAGGTGGTTGAAGGCGAACGCACCCGCGTGCAGAACTATGAAGGCGTGTGCATCGCCCGTTCGAACAAGGGCATTGGTTCGAACTTTACCGTGCGCAAAATTTCATTCGGTGAAGGTGTGGAGCGTGTTTTCCCGCTTTATTCACCCAACATCGACAGCATCACCGTCGTGCGCAGGGGCGATGTCCGCCGCGCCAAGCTATATTATCTGCGTTCGCGTCGCGGCAAATCGGCGCGTATTGCCGAACGTCGCGACCATATTGCGATGCCGACCAAAACCTCGACAGAGGATTGATCCCGCACGACGATTGCAGATAACGCAAAATCAAAGGGCCGGGATCCAGATGGGGTTCCGGCCCTTTTGCTATGGTGGCGCGCGCTGCCGGACTGAAAGGATGACAGATGGGCTATAAAGTGGTGGTGGCAGGGGCTACCGGCAATGTCGGGCGTGAAATGGTCAATATCCTGGCCGACCGCCAATTCCCGATTGATGATATCGCTCTACTCGCCTCCTCCCGCTCGGTTGGGGAGGAAATTGAATTGGGCGATAGTGGCCGCCGCGCGCGCGTTCAGAATATCGAACATTTCGACCCGACGAGCTGGGACATGGCGCTGTTCGCCATCGGTTCGGATGCGACCAAAATACATGCGCCGCGCTTTGCCGCTGCGGGCTGCACGGTCATCGACAATAGCTCGCTATATCGCATGGACCCCGATGTGCCGTTGATTGTGCCAGAAGTGAATGCAGAAGCGATTGATGGCTACACCGCCAAAAATATCATCGCCAACCCCAATTGTTCGACCGCGCAAATGGTGGTGGCGTTAAAGCCGCTGCATGATGCGGCGACCATCCGCCGGATTGTCGTCGCCACCTATCAATCGGTGTCGGGCGCGGGCAAGGCCGGAATGGATGAATTGTTCGAACAAACGCGGGCCATTTTTGTGGGCGATGAAAAGCGGGTCGAAAAATTCACCAAGCAGATCGCCTTTAACGTCATCCCGCACATCGACAGCTTTTTGGACGATGGTTCGACCAAGGAAGAATGGAAGATGGTGGTCGAAACCAAGAAAATCCTCGGCCCCAAGATAAAGGTGCACGCCACCTGTGTGCGCGTGCCGGTGTTCGTCGGGCATAGTGAGGCGATCAATATCGAACTGGAACGCGAATTGTCGGCAGAGGATGCGCAACGGCTCCTGCGCGAAGCACCCGGCGTGATGTTGATCGATGCACGTGAAAACGGCGGCTATGCCACCCCGGCCGAAGCTGCGGGGGATGATGCGACCTTTGTCAGCCGCGTGCGCGAAGACCCGACGGTGGAAAATGGTCTGGCTTTGTGGTGCGTTTCCGACAATTTACGCAAGGGTGCGGCGTTAAACGCTGTGCAGATTGCCGAACTATTGGGACGGCGACACCTGAAAAAGGGGTGATGGCTGTCGGGAGGGCGCGCGTTTATTCCCCCACGGGCAAATGCGCGCCCGGCCGTGCTTCGCGCGTTACAAAGATTAGTGGCACGGAAATGGCGACCAAAACGGCCATCAGCCAGAAATCATTGATATAGGCGATCATCGCTGCCTGCTGGTTGATGATACCGTCAAGGATGCGCAACGCCGCCTCCCCATATTCGCCCAGCCGATCCGCGCTCGACAGGTCAACCGCCGGCATGTTGAACGATGTCACATGTGCCGCCAAATCGCTGTGGCTGGTTTGCAGTGAGCGCGCCAGAACGGTGGTCATCAAACTAATGCCAATCGACGCACCGAGCGAGCGCGACATGTTGAACAGCCCCGACCCATCGGTACGATATTTGGGGTCGATGGTCGAAAAGGCCAGCACGTTGAGCGGCATGAAACACAGTCCCATGCCCAAGCCTTGAATGAAGCCGGTGATCATGATGTGGTTCCAATCCACCGCGAGCGACCAACCGCTCATCAACCACAAGGTAATCGCACAAATGCTAAGGCCAAGTGCAATCAATGGCCGCGCGCCGACGTGATTGATCGTCTTGGCCGCAATCATCATCGATACGACGACGCCAACCCCGCGCGGTGCCATCACAATCCCCGTGTCGAGCACGGTATAGCCGAACAGGCTCTGCAGCATCGGGGGTAGTAGCGCGGACAGGGCGATCATCACAATCCCGATGACAACGCCAAAGCCCAGTGTTGCAGCAAAATTGCGATTGCCGACCAAGGCCGGCGGAAATAGAGGGTTGCGCGCCGTCGCCATGCGCACCGCGAACATCCATAGGCAGGCAATGGCCACTGCCCCTTCGACCATGATTTCCCAGCTTTGGAACCAATCTTCACCCTGACCACGGTCGAGCATCAACTGCAACGCGCCAAGGCCCAGCGCGAACAGCACATAGCCGGAGAGGTCGAGCCTGCGTTGGCGCAGCGGGCGCGATGGCAACAGCCACCACAAGATTATCAGCGTCGGGATGCCGACGGGCAAGTTGACGTAAAAAACCCAGCGCCACGAAAAACTTTCGGTCAGCCAGCCGCCGATCATCGGCCCGGTTATCGGCGCGATCATCACCCCCATCGACCAGATGGCCATGGATTTGGCATGTTCGCTCGGTTTGTTAATGTCGAGCATGATCGATTGGGATAGCGGCCCGATCATCGCTGCAAAAATCCCCTGCAATATCCGGAAACCCACCATTTCGGTCAGGTTGACGGCGATACCGCACAGCATGGAGGCAAGGGTGAAACCTGCCACGGCGACCAAAAACAACCGCCGGGTGCCGAAAATATCAGCCAGCCAGCCGACAATCGGCGTTGCAACGGCGGTGGCGATAATAAAGCTAGTCAAAACCCAGGTGACGCTTTCCGCAGTCGCACCCAATTGGGTCTGCATGTGCGGGACGGCGACATTGGCGATGGTCGCGTCAAGAAACTGGACGATCGATGCGCCCATGATGGCGACCATCAACAGCCCGCGATGTTTGACCGGGGTCAGCGGGACGTCAAGATGCGCCGGCATGTTGAGCGGAGCGCGCGCCATGCGCCAGCAACCTTATCGCGGCGCGTCGCGGAAATAGACGCGCACTTCGGCCGAAAGTCCGGCAATCAGCGGGCGCGGCGGCGGGGCATCAAGAAATATGCGCACCGGAACGCGCTGGGTCACCTTAACCCAGTTGCCGGTGGCATTTTGCGGTGGCAGCACCGAGAATTCGCTGCCTGTGCCCGCACCGATGCTGGCGACACGACCCCATAAATGCCCGTCGCCAAAGGCGTCGATGGCAACGCTGGCGCGCTGGCCGACGCGCATATGTTCCAAGTCGGTTTCCTTGAAATTAGCCTCCACCCAGCTTTGCGTTGATTGGACA
>CAUJJQ010000057.1 GCA_963205285.1 Pseudomonadota bacterium
GCCGCTGCATCTGCACCGCGCCGCGCAGTCCCCTTCATCGGTCGGGCGATGATGCGCCCGTCGCGCCGGGCAAAAAACAGCTCT
Organism: Pseudomonadota bacterium; assembly: GCA_963205285.1. Classification (GTDB taxonomy): domain Bacteria; phylum Pseudomonadota; class Alphaproteobacteria; order Sphingomonadales; family Sphingomonadaceae; genus Sphingopyxis. Next base: position 85 of record CAUJJQ010000057.1, read on the forward strand.
GGTGAATGGGACAGGAGCCAATCTTGGCCGGTAAACACCACCCCCCCATAGGGCGCACGCGCATGATCGCGCAGTCGTGCATAGGCGGCGAGCGGGTGGCCATGCACCGCGACGTGCGTCGCAAAGGTCAGATTGGCCTGATAAATATCCCCCGCGATAATGTGGTCGAGAATGGTCTGACACATGGTGTCATATTGATCGCGGGTGACAAGCGGCTGGGGCGGCAGCAACATCGCGCCCGCGCCATCGGGCAGCAGCGCGGGAATATCCGCCGCATCGATACGGCGCGGTGCGTCGAAACGGCCAAACCAGCCAAGCAGCGCAGCCGCATCGGTTATGCGCGGTAGCCGGCCGGCCAGCTTTGGCTCCAGCGCTTGGCCCGCACCATAGGATAAAAAGCCCGCGACATGCGCACCCGCCGCCAGCCATTGGTCAAGCGTTTCGAGCAGGGCAGCGACTTCGCCCGCATCGTGCGCTGAAATTATGTCGCTGGGGTTGGTGAACAGCCGCGCCGCCGCCGCGCCATCGCCCCGTGCATCGTCGAGTAGGACGAACGGCCCCCTTATGTCGGCAAATTTGTCCAAATGCGTGGACGGCCGGGTCAGCGCACGCGCATCACACGCACGCCCGGCCGGTCATTGATGCGCGCAATAAAGCTGCCCAGCGCACCACGGCTGATGACAATCGACATGCCCGCACGCGGGCTACGCCCGCTCGACCCGTCCGTTTGCACCCAATGCTGATCATTATCGAGGATGAACAGCCTGTGCCCGGACGCATCGGTGCCGACGCTGGTGATGGTGGCGGTCAGGCTATTGACCCCCTCCTCATTGGCCGCAGCCTCATCATCATCGCCGCCACCAAAAATATTGCCGAGGTTGAGCGCAAATCCAAACAAGCCGCGCCGCGTTTCACGCACCTGCGCCCGGTCAACTATGCGCACATCATGCGCCTGTTCCGCCGTTGCCAACGCCGCCACTTGCTGGTCAAAACAGGCGAGACGGGCCGTCGGATCGGCAATAGCGCGACAGGCATAAAGCTGTTGGACGATGGGCGGTGTGGCGGGCGGTTCATTATCCGCCGCGCGGATGGGTGATGCCAAGAGGCCGAACGCCAATGCCAGAACGGCCAGATTTTTGCGCATGCATTTTCCCCTAAGCTGGCCATCGCCCACGCAGTCGCCGGAGCGGCGCGGTTGCCAATTGTCCTGCGTCACCCTAGACGCCAAGGGCAGAGACTGGCAACCATTTGCCGCGATTATACCGACCGATCTTCGAGGAGTTTTTATGGCCGAGATGGGGCCCTTTGACTGGAGCGATCCCTTTTTGCTCGACGCACAACTGGGTGAAGAGGAACGGATGATCCGCGACGCCGCGCAGGGATTTGCGCAGGATGTCCTGCAACCACGCGTCATCGCCGCCTTTCGGGAGGAGCGCGATGCCCCCGAACTTTTCCCGATGATGGGGGCGGCAGGATTGCTCGGCGCGACGATCCCCGAAAATTACGGCGGGGCGGGCGCATCCTATGTCGCCTATGGCCTGATTGCGCGCGAAATTGAACGCGTCGATTCGGGCTATCGTTCGATGGCATCGGTACAAAGCTCGCTCGTCATCCACCCCATTTACGCCTATGGTTCAGAGGAACAGCGCCAAAAATATCTGCCGGGCCTGACATCTGGGCGGCTCATCGGTTGCTTTGGCCTTACCGAACCCGACGCGGGCAGCGATCCGGCTGGAATGCGCACCATCGCCCGCAAGGTCGACGGCGGTTATCGCCTGACCGGCAGCAAGACGTGGATTTCCAACGCCCCCTTTGCCGATGTATTCGTCGTCTGGGCCAAGAGTGAGGCGCATGGCGGAGGCATTCGTGGCTTCATCCTCGACAAGGGGATGGCCGGACTTTCCGCCCCCAAAATAGAGGGGAAATTGTCGCTGCGCGCATCGACCACCGGCATGATTTTGATGGATGATGTGTTAGTGGGGGAGGATGCATTGCTCCCCAATGTGCAAGGGCTAAAGGGGCCGTTCGGCTGCCTCAACCGGGCGCGCTATGGCATTAGCTGGGGGGCGCTGGGGGCAGCGGAGTTCTGCCTTGCTGCCGCGCGGCAATATGGACTGGACCGACACCAATTTGGTAGACCTTTGGCGGCCACGCAGCTCTACCAGAAAAAGCTCGCCGATATGATGAGCGATATTGCGCTGGGCCTGCAGGCCAGCCTGCGCGTCGGGCGCCTGATTGATGAGGGACGTTTCCACCCCGATATGATTTCGATCGTCAAACGTAATAATGTTGGCAAGGCGCTCGACATTGCACGGGCCGCCCGCGACATGCACGGCGGCAACGGCATTTCAGAGGAATATCAGGTCATTCGCCACATGGTGAATCTGGAAACCGTCAACACCTATGAAGGGGCGCATGACGTCCATGCCCTGATTTTGGGTCGCGCCGTAACCGGCATCGCGGCCTTTTGACGGTGGCTGACGCCGCGCAAAATTGGGGCGATTTTGACCCGCAACCCATTTTGGCCGACGGGGCAGTGCGGTTGCGACCATTGGTCGCGGAGGACAGGCAAGCCTTGTTCGCCGTCGCGTCTGACCCTGAAATATGGGCGGTGCACCCGGCACATGACCGCTGGCAGGTCGATATATTTCGCGCATTTTTTGACGATGCGCTGGCAAAGGGCGGCGCGCTGGCAATCACCGAAACAGCCACCGGACGGATTATCGGTTCCAGCCGGTATGACCGGCTGCGCTGCCGCGACGGTGAAGTGGAAATCGGCTGGACTTTCCTGGAACGCGCGCACTGGGGCGGGGCCACCAATCGCGCGGTCAAACGGTTGATGGTCGGCCACGCGCTCTGCCATTTCACCAGCGCCATTTTTATCGTCGGCGAAGATAATGTCCGTTCGCGCCGGGCGATGGAAAAAATCGGTGGCCAATTGATTGACGGGCGTGATGAAAATTTTGTGATGGCCGGCGTGACGACCCGCCACGTGGTATTTTCCGTGGACCAACCATTGCCATGACCGCACCGCCCCAAACCCCGCTGGCGGGGGTCAAAGTGCTTGAGCTGGCGCGCGTGCTCGCTGGGCCATGGGCAGGACAATTGCTCGCCGATTTGGGGGCGGAGGTTATCAAGGTCGAAGGGCCGATGGGCGATGACACCCGCCGCTGGGGCCCACCATATGCCAGCCATGAAGATGGCAACCGTGATGCTGCCTATTACCATGGCTGCAATCGCAGCAAATCCGCCATCATTGCCGATTTTACCAAGGAAGCCGATGTCGCACGGGTGCGCGCGCTGGCCGCTGAGGCAGACATCCTCATCGAAAATTTCAAAGTCGGCGGGCTGGCCAAATATGGGCTGGATTATGCTGCGCTCGCCGAAGTAAACCCGCGCCTCATCTATTGTTCGATCACCGGCTTTGGGCAGGATGGGCCATATGCGCCGCGCCCGGGCTATGATTTTGTCGTCCAGGGGATGAGCGGGATTATGGATTTGACCGGCGATCCAGCCGGTGAACCCCAGAAAATCGGCGTCGCCTTTGCCGATGTTTTTACCGGCGTTTATGCGACCGTCGCGATCCAGGCCGCTCTCATCATGCGGGCGCGCACCGGACGCGGCCAGCATATCGACCTGGCGCTGTTTGATGTGATGACCAGCGTGCTCGCCAATCAGGCGATGAACGCATTATTCGCCGCCGAACAGGGGCTGGCGGGGCCGACGCGGATGGGCAATGCCCACCCCAATGTTGCACCCTATGCGGTGTTTCCGACCAGTGATGGCTGGTTCATCCTGGCGGTCGGGAATGACAGTCAATTTGCCAGCGCTTGCAATGTGTTGCGGCTGGACGGGGTGGCGGGTGACGCGCGTTTTGCCAGCAATGATGCGCGGATCGCCAACCGCGCCGAATTGACCGAGATTTTGACAGGCGCGACACAGCTTTGGGCGCGCGATGCGCTGCTCGATGCGCTGGCGAAGGCCAATGTACCCGCAGGGCCGATTAATCGCGTGGACGAAGCGCTCACCGACCCGCAAATTGCGGCACGCGGCCTTGTCCAACAGGCGGTGGCGCGCGATGGCAAGAGCTATCCGACCGTCATGACCCCGATCAAATTGTCCGACGCGACCCTCGCCCAGCCGCGCGCATCCCCCCGGTTGGGGGAGGATGATTCCAGCATCCATAGCTTTACGACCTAAAGCGCATTGCCGAAATGATGTTCGGGGGGTGTGCACATAGCGCGCGCGCAGGCTTAAGGCCTGTTTCGATTAGATTGAATCGAAACAGGCCCTAGCTATCTTTGTATGAAAATCAAATCAGCCAGCTGCTCGGATTGGGCATGGGTTGCTGTTTTTGCGCGTTGATCAGGCTCATCACCGACCGCACGATGACCAGCGCCATTCCTGCGAAGATAATCAAGAAACCAATAAGGACGATCGCCAAAATGACGCCGACAATCGCGCTCGCCAAGCCGATCCAAAATGTATTGATCAGATATTGATAATGGCTCGCTTCCCAATCCGCATGGGCTTCACCCTTCCAGACAAAGGCCAGCACCACGCCCACCAGGCCGGTGACACCCAATACCATCGATGAAATATACAGCAGGCTGATGATTGTCGGCCGGTTAAGGTCGAAACCACCGCCACTGCTTGGAACCGGTTGATTCATAAATCCAAACTCCCTGTTGCTTGCCCGTATGGCAAGGATGGCACGCCTGCCCGATTGGCGCAACCATGCGCCCTGTCATCTACTTTGGGTAATTTGATCCCGGTCAAGGAAGGTCGCCACGAACAAGAACAATGTCATGGCAAGGACGAGGGAGAGCAGATGCGCGGCAGATCGGTCGCGCCGCAAATGGATTTACGCGAAAAGGGGGGCGCCACCGTTTAGATGGTCACCCCCCCGAATATTCGCCAGCCCAAAGTTGCAAAAAAGCAATCCCCGGGCCACGCTCTCCTCCATCTGCCCGGCCGTCCCAAAGGCGGTCGGGTATTTTTTTACCGTTATTGTGCCGGTAGCCGAGAGAAATAATAGGCACAAGTCGCCAAAAGCACAACCGACACCGCCTCTGCCAGCATAGATGTCTGCGTGAGCGGACCCATGACATCCCCCAACATCAACCCGACAACCCTGCCGCTAAAGGCAAGCCCGAACAGGCCGATTGGCACCAACAGCCAGATGAACATGCCGGGACGCAGCGCGCTCCATCCCGCGCACAGCGCCGACAGGATGAAAAAGGACGACAGGTCGGCGCGCAGCGTATTGGTGCCCTCACCGCCCAAAATTATGCCGAGCACCGGCACGTAGCTGTCGGGCGCAATCAGCCCTTGCAGCCCCGTCCAGCCAAAAAACAGCGCCCAAAGGCCCACGAATCCCCTGACGATCCAATGCATAAAACCTCTCCCTCCCCCCCAAATATTTTCCCTTGCTTGCCTGAGCTTTACGCCCTGTTCAAGCCGTTTGGATGAAGAGAGGGCGCGCGGGGCTAAGTCCGCGCCAAGAGGGTGCGCGCCTGCCCCGCCAATTGGGCCAACATTGCAGGTGATGGGGCGGGGCTGGTACGTGCGCGTTCCACAAAGGCGTGGAATTGACTGATGCGCGCGGCATTGCGCGTCAGCCAATCTGCCACCGCCTTTTCGGCATCCCCGCCAAGCCGCGCGATCATTTCGAGCCGCGTCTGCTGGAAATCGCGGGCCAACCCCGCAACCAACAAGCGTTCCCACGGGTCAGACGGGCTCATCGCGCTCGCTGCGCCCTGCGCCCAGTCGAGACCGGTTGCGCTGCCCAGCTGGATGAAGGCCCGCGTAATCGCTGCAGGATCAGCTTTCTGATCACGTGCCAGCGCAACGATGCCAACGACTCCGTCCATTTCGCCCAGATGGACGATGCGCTTGGCCAACCCCTTGTCCACACCCTCGGCCTCCAGCGTAGCGATTGCCGCTGCCGCCTGCCCCCTACTTTGATCGGCGAGCAATTTGTCGGTCAAGCTGTTCAACGCCGCGACGCCCGGTGACAGGTCGGTCACACATTGCGCCAGCGTGCGCGTGGCCACTCCATTGCGGATGAGGTCGGCCATGTGCGCACGCAACCGCTTGGAAACCTCCCCATATAGGTTGAGGCGGGCAGTCTCGCTGATTTTGGCGGCGTCTATATCCGCCCAGAGCTGCGGCAAATCGAATAATTTTTCTGCGACGACAAAGGTTTCAGCGATGTCGGCCATGCCGACCCCTTCTTCCTCCGCCAGTTCAAACGGGTGGATTAACCCCATACGGTTGATGACGCGGTTGGCAATTTTCGTGGCGACAATTTCATTGCGTAACTGATGCGTCAGAATGACATCGCCATGTGCTTTTACCATCGCATCGGGAAAGGCGGCCAGCAATTCGCCGTCCATCAGGACATCCTTGCCAAGTGTGCTCGCTTCACAATCCGATTGGATGCCGAGTTTGGCTGTCGACAGGACAACCGCCAGTTCGGGGCGGGTCAGACCCTTTCCGTCCTGCACGCGGCGCAGCAATTCTTCGTTGCCGGCGATCCCCTCCACCTTGCGGTCGAGCCGTCCCTCCGCCTCAAATTGTTCAATTATGCGCAGGAGCGAAGGGACGACGGTGCTGCCACCCCCTTGCGCGATGGAAAGGGCGAGTGCCTGCATCCGGTTATCGGCCAGTACAAGGTCGGATACATTGTCGGTCATCCCCTCCAGCAATGTGTTGCGCGCGTCGGCGCCCAATTTGCCGCTGCGCACCGCGCTGGCGAGACCGATCTTAATATTCACCTCATTGTCCGAACAATCGACGCCGGCCGAATTGTCGATAAAGTCGGCGTTGATCCGCCCACCGCCCAATGCAAAGGCGATGCGCGCAGCCTGAGTCACCCCCAAGTTCGCGCCTTCGCCCACCACCTTGGCCCGCATCGATTCCGCATCGACGCGGATCCGGTCATTCGCCGGATCGCCTACATCACTGTTCGCTTGCGCGGCTGCTTTGAGGTAGGTGCCGATGCCGCCGAACCAGACGAGGTCAACCGCGCTGGTCAAAATGGCGCTCATCAAGGCATTGGGTTCGATTTCCGCCTGTTCGATGCCGAGCGCCGCGCGGGCTTCGTTCGACAATTTAATCGACTTGGCGCTACGCGGATACACCCCGCCGCCCTTGGAAATCAGGCTGGCATCATAGTCCGCCCAGCTGGAGCGCGGCAGGTCGAACATCCGCTGCCGTTCCGCAAAGCTTTTGGCTGCATCGGGATTGGGATCGAGAAAGATATGCCGATGGTCAAAGGCGGCAACCAGCCTGATCGCTTTGGACAATAGCATGCCGTTGCCGAACACATCGCCGGACATGTCGCCGACGCCGACGACGCGCGTCGCATCCTTTTGAACATCGACCCCCATTTCGAGGAAGTGGCGACGCACCGACAGCCACGCCCCCTTGGCGGTGATACCCATCACCTTATGGTCATAGCCATGCGAACCGCCGCTGGCAAAGGCATCCCCCAACCAGAAACCGCGTTCTTCAGCGATGGCGTTGGCAACGTCGGAAAATGTCGCCGTGCCCTTGTCCGCCGCGACGACGAAATAGGGGTCTTCACCGTCGGTGATGACAACGTCTGCCGGGTGCACCACTTTGCCATCGACCAGATTGTCGGTGATGGTCAGCATCGTGCGGATGAAGATGCGGTAACATTCCTTACCCTCTGCCGCCCATGCGTCACGGTCCTTGGCGGGGTCGGGCAATTGTTTGGGGTAAAATCCGCCCTTGGCCCCCGTCGGCACGATGACCGCATTTTTTACCCTTTGTGCCTTCATCAGGCCCAATATTTCGGTGCGATAGTCATCGCGCCGGTCAGACCAGCGCAACCCGCCGCGCGCAACCGGGCCAGCCCGCAGATGGATACCCTCCACGCGCGGCGAATAGACGAAAATTTCGCGCCAAGGCAGCGGCTTGGGCAGGCCGGGCACCTTGGCACTGTCAAATTTGAACGCCAGCGCGTCGGCGCTCGATGGTGCAAAGGCGTTGGTGCGTAGACAGGCTTCGACCACCCCCCACATGCTGCGCAGCACCCGATCCTCATCAATCGCGGCCACCGCATCCAGCCCGGATATTATGGCCGTACGTGCAGCCTCTGCCGCCTTGGCATTGGCGGATTTTGGTTCATGCTGTGCGCGGAAAAGCGCAATCAGCGCCTCTGTCACCGCGCCTGAACCGCGCAGGGCGCTGACAAAGGTCGCCATGCCAAAGGGGGACCCCCCCTGGCGCAAATAACGGAACCAGGCGCGCAGCCAGCCAATTGCGCGGGGCAACAGGCTGGTCTGGATGACCAGCGCGTTAAAAGCGTCATTTTCCGCCGAACCGTCAAAAACGGCGGCGATTGCACCTTCGATGATCGTGGTGCGGGCGGCATCGCCATGCAACATAGCCGTATCGATGCCCGCCAGCGTCAGGTCATGGATATGGCCGCCGTCGCCGCCGTCGAGCGACGTCTGCAATTCCTCCAGCACGCCAAAGCCGAAATTCTCCAATGCTGGCACCAGTTGCGACAGCGACAAGGCGGTGTCGCGCGAATAAACTTTCAGCCGGATGGCGCCTGCATGGTCAGCCGGCGCGTCGGCGCATATACGCACCGAAATCGGCTGTTCGGCATCGAGCGCGGCGAGCCGCAAAATATCACGCGCCGCTTCATCAGCGCTATGGGTCAGTCGATAGGCGGCTGGAAACAGCCCAGCATAGCGCGACGCGAGGATGTTGGCACGCCCTTCACCCTGTTCGGAAAGCGCCGCTTCGACCCCCGGCCCCCAGCCACGCACCATAGCCTCCACTTCGGCGTCCAGCGCGGCTTCGTCGGGTACGCTTGCCCCTTCGCGCAGGTCGATGGTGTAGCGCAGCAATGCCGCGCCCCCTTCTTCCATCGCAATATTCCAACTCATCAACTTGCCGCCGGTGCGCGCCAGCAACAATTGTTCGATGGCAACCCGACGTCCGGTTGATACTTCATCGCGCGGCAGCCAGACAAAGACGAACAAATGCCGCTGCAAGGGCGCGGTCAGCAGGTGCAGCTTGGGGCGCGGCCGGTCGACGATCGACATGGCGGTCAGCGCCAGCGCCTCTATTTGTGCGCTGTCTGCCGCCACCGTCAGGTCATGCGGCAGCGCGGTCAGCACATGGGCCAAAGCCTTGCCTGCATGACCCGATGAATCAAATTCAAACTTCGCCAGCAGTCCGGCCAAAATCGTGCGCAACACCGGCACTTTTTCCGGCGGCGCGGAAAGCGCGGCGCTGGTCCATAAACCTGCATGGATAGACAGCGCGCTGACCCCGTCCTTGTCATGAACGGGCAGGATGATGAGGTCGATAGGCACCTGCCGGTGCACCCGCGATAACTGATTCGATTTAATCAACAGGGGCACCCGACCGCCGCGTTCAAACCAATTGAACACCGCCTCCACCGTCGCGGGGGCGAGCAAAACATTGTCGGCATTGCGGCACATGCCCAACGCTTCAGTTTTCTTGCCGTCGCGCTGCCGCTCAACATGGCCAAGCAGCGTGAAATTGCGATCCAGGAACCAGCGCATCAGCGCCGCCGCCTCCAGATCGGACAGCCGGTCGGCATCATCTTGCATCACCGCCTGCATTTTCAGCCAATCGGCAACCGCTGCGCGCACATCGGCAAGGACGTTGGCGATTTCGGCACGTAGGCTTTGGCGCACGCGCGCATCCGCCCGATCCAATTCCATGAAAATCAGCGATTCGCGGCGTTCGCCGCTGACATCCTTGTCGAGAAGGGCGAGCAAATTGCCATCGCCATCGCGGCGCACGGCAACTACCGGGTGGACGATGCGATGGATCGAAAGTCCCGCCGCGCTGACGGCCCCCGCCACCGAATCGACCAGAAACGGCATGTCATTGTTGACGATGGCCAGGCGCATCCGACGTTCGCTGCCGTCGCTATGCGTTTCAAGCAGGATGGCCGGGTTGGACGCATCGCGCGTGGCAGCCGCCCGCGCCAGAAATTCGGCTGCATCTGCCCAGCCATCACCCTCTGCCGCCTCATCGTCGGGTAACGCGCTATCGGCAAGGCGGGACGCAAGATCTTTCAATATTTGGGGGGAAAGGGTCGACGAACCGGCAATATTTGCGTTGCCCTTGGGTGCTTTGGACATGATGCTCTCTATTTTAGGCGTGCATCCACCGCCAAATCGGACGGTGCGCCGCGCCGCATTGCATCAAGTCCCTATGCGCCCCTAATTGTTATGGCTCAACCCCCAGCAAGGGCTATGCGGCAAAGATTGCCGCCCACCGTAGGTATCGGGGTTACCCGCGTGTTTTGGGCAACGCCTTGGCCGCTTGGCGTAGCGTTGCGGCCTGAGCCTTATCCTCACCATCGATCAGCGCGACGACGTCATGCCGCCCGCTGGCGGTACGGCGCGCGATAAGGATGACAAATTCGCCGTCACTTTCCACCCACGGCAGATCGACATTGGTTAGTGGCACCGCACGGCGCAATTTGGCGCGCACACCCTCCATCCGATCAGGCGGTAGCGACGCATCGGCGCGTTTGGCGGCGCGAATCTGTTTGACCAGCCCTTTGAGGCCACCATCGGCCTTGCTCAGATAATCAGCGAGCGCGTCGGGCGCGATGTTTTCGTTTTCGGCATGGCCAAGGACGGCGGCATATTCGGCAAGGCGCGTCTTGTCATATTGCGCGCCGAACACCAGCTTGACGACCGCAGTCATCGGCGCGCGGTCGGATGCGGTGATGCCGGTTTCGCTCAGCAATTCGGCGTAGTCTTCGGGTTCTTGTGCGGCGGCACGGCCAAATCCCCAAGCATGGGCGACCGCGTCATATAGCGCGCGGTGGCCGCGCACATGCGCTTGTTCGGCCATGTCGGCACGCGCGCGCGCCTCTGCCAACCAATCCGCCATCGACGCAGTTTGGGCATCAAAATCGCTGATGGCGGGTTCGGCATCAACGGTTGCCGACGGCGGATGGTCGATGGGTTCGTCCATCGCATGGAGCGGCGTGTCGAGCACATAGGGCTCCTCCCCATCAAAGCTGGCGGGCAGCGCAGGGGTCGCATCATCTTCATCGGGGCCGTCTGGGCCGTCTGCCCAGATCGGCACAGTCGGCCGCATCGACGGCGCAGCCGCAGCAGCAGCGGCCATTTCTTCGCTCAGCGCTTCAGCCAATGCCGGTTCGGCGGCCTGTTTCCAGTTGATGACCCCCAATATGAAATCAATCGTATCATCGTCGGATGAAAAGGGCAGCAAAACACCGCGATAAAGGATGGTGGATCCGCGGGCGTTGACGAATTCTGCTTCAAAGCCGATCGGCGCGCGGTTGGCGATGATCTGCAAATAATGGTCGGTCAGGCGCGACAACAGCGACCCACGCGGTACATCGGCGATATATTGGACATTCTCGTCGAGGTCGCATTCATATGCCAGCGCCTCCCCCACAAAGCCGACAGCAGGGTTGTCAATGCCCGATGTGAAATCAAGCAGCACCGAGTTGGGGCCGAAATCCCCCAAACGGTCGAGGTCGAGCGCATCAATCGCCGGAAAGCAGCGCCCGTCGAGCAGCATGGCCCAATGATTATAGGCGCGCACA
>CAUJJQ010000058.1 GCA_963205285.1 Pseudomonadota bacterium
ATGATATCGACCCGGCTGTTCTTTCGCTTGCTTGTCGCCGGGTTGCTGGTCGGCCTTGCCACGGGCCTTATTTTCAATGAAGCAATTCAGGCGCTGATTTTCCGCTCCGAAAATGCCGACAGCACGACCGTGCGCTTGCTATCCCCCATTATCGAACTGGCGAATGCCTTTGATTCAACGCCGATTTTCGGCACCGGCCTTGGCACCAACAGCAACGCCGCGCCGACGATCATGGCATCCCCGTTCCAATGGTGGCTGAACGGCCATTATTATGAGTTGGAAACCGCGCGTGTGATGCAAGAGGTCGGCTTTTTCGGCTTTTGCCTGATTTTCACGATGCGTATCGCGGTGGTCGGCATCGCGCTGCGCGCAACCTTTCGCCACCACAATCGCTTCTATACCGCGCTCTGCCTTGGTGCGGCATTTTTCCTGACCGTCCACATCATCCTGTTTGTCGTCAATAATCCGCTAGCCGGTGTTTATTACTACGCCCTGCTCGGCATGATTTTTGCGACCAATCGGTTGGCGGCACTGGATGCAGCACGCCGCCCAGCACCACCTGTTGATATGCCGATCAATCTTTCCGCTGGAAGCGCCGTTCTAACAGGGTGAGCGCCAAAATCCCCTCCGCCACCACGCGCTGCATCACATACATCCAGCCCGCAGGGCCGGCAAAGATCAGCCGCTTGACGAACAGGCAATAGAAGAAGACCGCAATGACCATCAACGGCGGATGGCGCCGCAGGCGGCTCGCCCAGCCGGGCTTGCCATTTTCGACCGCCGCCGCCTCATGCGCCATATCGCGGCTTTGCGCCGCGACAAAGGTGGCCATGGGCTTGCGGTCATCATGGATGACGCGGCCACGCAGCGGCAAAATCTTGCCCGCAACTTCCCACCCCTCGGTATGGCCGCGTTCGACCACCTGCACCTTATCCTTGCGAAATAATATATGGTTGGCGGGGTATAGGGATCCCGGCAGAACTTTGCCCCACATCGCATAACCAAAGGCGATGCGATAAGCGGCGACGTCCGCATCGGGTCGCAGCGCCGCCATTTCATCGACCAGCGCCTGTGTCACAAAATAATCGGCATCGAGCCGCAATATCCAGCCATCATCGCATTGATCGAGTGCAAAGGCCCATTGGTTCCAATGATTGTCAAAGGGGCGATGGTGCACCACCACGCGCGGGTCGGCGGCGAGCATGCTCAGCGTCGCATCAATGCTGCCACTGTCGATGACGATGATGCGCGCCGCCCAATGCAGCCCAGCGAGTAGCCGTTCGACATTGGCTTCCTCATTATAAGTGAGGATGAGCGGGGTGATTTTATCGAGCATCATCTTTGTCCATTACCGCCCTATAGGCGTCCACCATCGCGCGCGCGACCGCGCCCCATGTCAAATGCGCGGCGACATATGCCTGCCCCGCCCGGCCCATCGCATCGCGCGCGGCAAGCGGCATCGCGTCCATTTGTTGCAAGGCTGCACCAATCGATGCGGCATCGGCATCACAGACTAGCCCGCCACCCGATGCGGCGACATGTTCGGCAACGCCGCATTGGCGCGTGACGATGATCGGGCGGGCGGCTGCCATCGCCTCCACCACCACATTGCCGAAATTTTCGGAGAGGGAGGGGAGGATGAAGCCCGCGCAATTCGCATAAAGCCAGGATTTTTCAGCGCCTGCCACCGCCCGCCCGATGATCGTCACGCGATCTGCCAGACCATGGTCGGCGATTGCCGCGCGCACCGCCGCGCCGTCCCCATCCTCATCATTGCCGACAATCAGCAATCGCGCGTCAGGAATCTGAACCATCGCTGCAACCAATGCGGGCAGGTTTTTCTTCCAGTTGATCCGCCCCAGCGACAGATAATAGCCCGGTTCCGGCAGATGTGCGGTGTCCGGTGCATCGCCGCCCGACGTCAAATCGACACCATTGGGGATGGTCGCAACATGCGCAATTTTATAGTCAAATTCGGCCAGCGCGCGCGCTTCCTCTGCGGCTGTCACCACCAGCGCCGCAGCCTCCTCCACCGTTTGGCGGTCGAACAGCCGCATCCACAGCCTTTTGATAAACCCCGAACGCGCAGCGAATAATTCGCGCACCAGCATCCCGCGCGGCGAGAGGAGGTAGGGGACACCCGCCGCCCGCGCGATGCGCGCCATGCGCATCACCGGCCACAGGAACATCGCATGGATGTGGACGACATCATATTCGCCAATATGCGCACGGGCTTCGCGCGCCATCGCCGGCGCGCGGAACAGCCGCACCCCCAACCCCAGCGCGAAATATCGCACATTGACCCCATCGACATCGACAAAGCGGTCGGTCGGCACGGGCAATCGCTGCGGCCCGTCGGCATTGGTGGTAAAGACATCAACCCTGTGGCCCAGCGCCGCCGTTGCTTTAGCGAGACCATGCACCGAAAAAATCGGCCCGCCATAACGCACCGCCGGGAAATAGCTCGGCACGACATGGAGGATGCGTAGCGGGCGGCTCATGCGATGATTTCCTGCATCAATTTTATGACCCGCGCACGGTATGCCCCCCAATGCATCGCCGCGACCGCCGCCTGACAGGCCGGTGCCATCGCGCGCACCGCAGCGACATTGGCGGCTGCATGCGCCATAGCCTCTGTCAATGCAGCACCGTCCCCTGTCGGGATAATCCAGCCATTTTCACCGGGGGTGAGGAGGTCGGCTGCCCCCGTCCGATCACTGGCGATAACGCCGCGTCCGCTGGCCAGCGCTTCGGCGACCACAAAGCCGAAACTGTCAAAGCGCGACGGGTGGAGGATGATGTCACTTTCGCGCATCAGCGCCGCCAATTCTTCGCGCCCCACATCGCCATGCAAGCGCGCATGGGGGCTGAGCCAGCCCACCGCATCGGACGTAAGTCGTCCCGCGACGTCCAGCGAACAGGCAATGCGGCGCGCGGCCAATGCCGCCATTGCCTCTGCCACCAGATCCGCCCCCTTGGCATAGCCGCTGCGTGCGACGAACAGGAAGCGGATTGGCCCCACATGGTCATTATCCGCCGCCGCATTGGCGAAAATGCCGCGATCCAGCCCTAGCGGCACGACATGCACGCGGCTGCCCGCCAACCCGGCGTCGATATAGGATTGGCGCGCCATTTCCGAACAGGTGAAAATATGGTCAGTCAGCGCGATTTCCGCATCCTTGCGCGCATTGCGTGCGGCCAAACCAGCGTCGGGCAAGGGGGTTTGCCAGCTATGGTGGACGCTCGCCGCGTCGAGGATATTGACCCCGCCGCGCGCGCGATTGAGCGTAAAAAGCTCCAGCGCCGAATTTTCCACCGACATGGCGACATTCCAACCATCGCGACGCCACGCGATGCGCGCCAGCCGCGCGCCGAAACGATAATAAAATTGGTGCGACGCGCGCACCCGCATCGTCCGTTGCGGCAGGCGCGTGGCAAGCGCAACAGCCAGATGATAGCGCCGCATACATATGTCGCGCGAACCGATTTCGCGTGCAAGTTCGCCGCGTGATGGTGCGCCGTGGACAAACAGGTCGAGCATGCCTGCCCCGGCAAGCGCCGCCGCCGTCTGGTCATTATGCTGACGACCGGGGTTGCCCAATATGACCGAAAAACCTGTCACGCGGCCCGCGCCCGGGCAATCGCCTGCCGGATGCCCACCAGACATTGCGCATAGCCCCATTTTGCGATGATCGCGCGGGACGCATCGCCCATGCGCCGCGTCCGTTCAGGGTCAGCGACCATCGGCGCGAGCGCATCGGTCAACCCCGCGACATCGCCCGCTTCAAAGACCGCGCCATTTTCGCCTTCGCGCAGCAAATCAGCGACGCAGCCAATTTCGCGCGACAGGACAACCGGCAACCCGGCCGCCATGACTTCATTGACGATCAGGCCCCAATTTTCATTCTCGCTCGGCAGGACGAAAATATCGCTCGCCGCATAATATTCGGGCAATCCCGCCTGATTGACGAAGCCGACAAAATGGCACGCATCGGCAATGCCGCGCGATGCGGCCAATGCTTCGGCACGTTCCTGTTCCTCGCCCGACCCGACGATAAGCAAATGCGCCGCCCGCCCCCTGTCGTGCAGATTGGCCACCGCCTCGACCAAATCGCAAATGCGTTTGCGCACCGTCAATTTGGATGCGTAGAGGATGACCATTGCATTGCCATCTATGCCATGGCGCGCGCGCACCCCTGCCCTGTCGGCTACCGCTGCGCTGGCAGCAAAACGCGCATTATCAACGCTATAGGGGACAAGGCTGATCTTGTCCTGCGCTATACCCAGTGCGCGATAATGGTCGGCATTGCGGCTGCCGATGGCGAGCATTTGCGCGCATTGCCGGTAGAGGAGGGGCATTAACGCCGCGCGTATCCGCCGCTTTGGGCCGGTGGCATGCGCCTCCCCATGGGTTTCGCCGCGCATGAAAACCGCGATGCCGCGCCAACGCGCGATGGCAAGCGCCAATATATTGGCAGCAAAGCCATGCCCATGCAGCCAGAGCGCGTCAAACTTGTCTGCGCGCAACACACGCCATAGCGCCGGGCAGACATAGGTCCAGAAACCCAGCGGATATTTATGCGCGCCGCGCCCGGGCAAAAATTGATGATCAAAGCCGCCGAGCAGGTCGATGTCCCAACTGATTTTCTGGCCAAATTCGGGGTCATGCCCTCCGGACATATTGAAATCAGACAGGAAGAGCGCGCTGACTTTCACATCGTCCGTCGCATTCAAATAGCGATAGAGCGGTGTGAAATATTGGATCGGATGGGTGTTGAGCACCGCGATGCGAAAAGCCGGTGGTTGCGCCATAGCGATTTCGGATTGTCCCAATCTGGTCAGGGCCGCACCCTGCTTTGCGCCCGCCATATGCGCTCCGCATGGCTTCGCCAACCGGCATTTGTCAAAATCACCTTGCAATTGCCCGGACGAAGCAGCATCTGCCGCACTTCCCGG
>CAUJJQ010000059.1 GCA_963205285.1 Pseudomonadota bacterium
TGCGGGGCAAATGATCGACCCGCACAGCGCCATCGCCCTTGCCGCCGCGCAAAGCACCGTAGCCGATCTGCCGCGTGATGTGCCGCTGGTCAGCCTCGCCACCGCGCATCCGGCCAAATTTGGTGACGCGGTGCGCGCGGCCATCGGGGTTGATGTAACGCTGCCCGAACGGCTGGCGGGCGTGATGGATGCGCCTGAACATATGACCCGCCTGCCCGGCGAGTATGGCGCGGTGCGCGATTTCGTGCTCGGCTTATGACGGGCAATCCCACGTTGTTGACGATCGCCGGTGCGCCATGGGCGGACTATGCGCTGCTTGACAGCGGCGACGGGCAAAAGCTCGAACGCTATGGTGATTTTCGCATCATCCGCCCCGAACCGCAGGCGATGTGGGCACCGGCGACCGGCAAATGGGCGGCGGACGCGCGCTTCATTCCCGGCTCGGACGCCGATGGCGGGGGGCGATGGGACATAGTGCGCCCGCTGCCTCCCGAAGGCTGGCCAATGGCGTGGGACGATGTGCGTTTTAATGCCGAACTCACCCCGTTTCGCCACCTCGGCTTTTTCCCTGATATGGCACCGGTGTGGACATGGCTGCGCGGTGAAGTGGCGGGGATGGCGCAGCCAAAATTTCTGAACCTTTTTGGCTATACCGGCGTCGGTTCGCTCGCCATGGCGGCGCGCGGGGCAGAGGTGGTGCACGTCGATGCATCCAAAAAATCGGTGACGGCGGCGCGCGCCAATGCCGCGCTGTCGGGGTTGGCGGATGCGCCGATCCGCTGGCTGGTCGATGATGCGGTCAAATTTGTGGAGCGGGAGGGGCGCAGGGCGCGCCGCTATGATGCGATTTTGCTCGACCCGCCGAAATATGGCCGGGGGCCGGATGGTGAAATCTGGCAGTTGGAAACGGATTTACCCCGGCTGATTGCCGCGCTGGTGCCGCTGCTCGATGCGCAGTCGCGCGCGCTGTTCCTCACCGTTTATGCGGTGCGCATGTCGGCAATCGCGCTCCATAATCTGCTGGCAGAGGCGCTTGCCCCATTGGGAGGACGGGTGGAGGCAGGCGAATTGGGCGTGGTGGAGGAAGCACGCGGTTTAACCCTGCCCACCGCGATCTGGGCGCGCTGGAGCCGGCGCTAATTCTCCCGCGCTGCGCGGAGCGCCGCGCCCGCAGCAAAGGGGGCGATGGCGAGCGCAGACAGGCTGCACGCCGCCAGATAATAAATTGCGCTCTCCCCCGCATCAGACAGGCTGCCCGCGCCGAAAATCAATATCGGCACGGCGAGCGGTAATAACAGCAGGGCGGCGAGCGCGCCATGGCCGCGCTGCCCCAGCGTTACCGCCGCGATGGTAACGCCGAGCGCCGATAGGCCAGGCAGACCAATGGCAAGGCTGAGGAGTAAGCCGCCCCAGCGCGCTTCGGCAAGGCCGAGGAGCGCGGCTGCGGGCATAGCGGCAATGAACAAGGGCAGGCCAAAGCTGATGAGGTGGGCGAGGATTTTGGTGAGCGCCAGCCCCTCCTCACTCAAGGATCGCAGCGCATATTGGTCGAGCGCGCCCGATGCCGCGTCGCGGCCGAAAATCTGATCGAGGGGGAGTAGTGTGGCGAGCAGCGCCGCCACCCAGACCATGCCACCCCCCGTCGCGGCAAGCAGGCGCGCGTCCGGCCCGACCCCAAAGGGAAATAGCAGCGCGACGAGCAGGAAAAAGGCGACCGGCAGCCACCAATTGCCCGACCGCAGGTCGCGCGCGACATCCGCCGTCAAAATGGCGACCCACGCCCTCATGCCCCGCCCAGCGCGATCGACTGCGCTCCATCCAAGGCGATGGGCAAATGGGTGGCGATGATGACCGCGCCGCCCGCCGCACGGTGCGCGGCAATGGCCGATTCCAGCCGCGTGATCGATGCGCTGTCGAGGCCGTTGGTCGGTTCATCGAGCAGCCAGAGCGGCGCATCCTCGATAAGGAGGCGCGCTAGCCCCGCGCGGCGGCGCTGCCCAGTGGATAAATAGGCGACCGGCACTTGGGTGAGGGGGGTGAGTGCCATCGCATCGAGCGCGCGGGCGACATCGGCTGCACCCTTGCCGCTGACCCGCGCCCAAAAGCTGAGCGCGCGGGCGAGCGGCAGCGCGGCATCGAGCGCGGGGCGTTCATCGGCAAGGCCGATGGCGGCGTTGCGCTGCACCTGCCCATGCGCGGCGGGCAGGAGGCCCGCGAGCACGCGCAGCAAGCTTGATTTGCCGCTGCCATTGGGGCCGGTGATGCGCATCGCACCGCCCGGAGAAATTGCACCCGACAGGCCGCGCCACAGCAAATTATCGCCGCGCACACAGGCGAGCGCGTCGAACGACAAGATGGGTGCCGTTCCATTCGCGGGCAATATATTGTGGCACGGCGCGGCAGTTTGCGGCATAGCCCCCTTCTCTACTGCATGTGGCGCAAGCGGCAAGATGGGGACGGGCGATGGTGGCGAAATTGGACGATGGCGAACGTGCAGCCTTGCTGAGCGCGCACCCCCTGTGGCGGCACGACCCGGAACGCGATGCGTTGGTGCGCGATTTCACTTTTGCCGATTTTTCTGCGGCCTTTGGCTTTATGACCCGCGTTGCGATGTTGGCGGAGGTGCAGGATCACCACCCCGAATGGTCGAACGTCTATAATCGTGTCACCATTTTATTGACGACGCATGATGCGAACGGACTGTCGGCGCGCGATGCCAAAATGGCCGGTGCGATTGACGCGATTACTGAGTCCTGACCCTAGCTGATCATTGGTTGCCGAGCAGGCTGCCGTTGCCTGTCGCCGCCTTCATTCTTTTACGCAGCGCGCCGGGCAGCCAGCGCATGGTAAGGGCAAGGCGGCGCGCGGTCTTGCCCACTGGCGTATGAACACGGTCGCCATGGATGGCGTTCCACACCGCTTCGGCCACTTGTTCGACCGGGGTAAATTCCAGCCCGGCCGCCATCACCCGGTCGCGGCTGGTTTCATTGCTGCCCGGCACCACGCGGGAAAGGAGGGGGGTGTCGATGAACCCCGGCATGATGTCGCGCACGATGATGCCGTCGGGGGTGAATTCGACGTCGAGCGCCTCGGTCAAGGCACGCACCGCAAATTTGGTCGCCGAATATATCGACAGCCCCGATGTGCCGTAAAATCCGCTCGCCGACCCGGTGTTGACGATGGCGCTGCCCGGCGTTTTCTTGAGGTGGGGGCGCGCCGCGTGGATGCCGTTGACGACCCCGCGAAAGTTGATGTCGATCAGCCGATCGGCCTCTTCCGGGTCAAGATCATCCCATTTGCCGCCCGAACCAATGCCCGCATTGTTGAACAATACATCGAATCGCCCGCCGCTCGCCGCGACAAATTCATCGGTCGCGCGCCGCCATTGGCCAAGGTCGCGCACGTCGAGCAGATGCTGCGAAGATGCACCTGCGGGCAGCAGCGCCGCGGTTTCGGCCGTGCCCGCCGCATTGACATCACCCAGTCCGACGAACCAGCCGCGCGCGGCAAAAAATTGCGCGGTTGCCCGGCCAATGCCGCTACCGCCGCCGCTGATGAAAATTGCCTTGCGATCCGTCATTTGCCCTCTCCCCATTTCTTACTGACATGGTTTTCAGCAAGGGCGGCGCATGCGCAAGCATAAATTACTTGGCAGGCGCGCGTGCGGGTGGATAGGGTAGGGCATGGCCCTGTTCCGACTATTGCAGCTTGCTCTGCTGTGCCTATCCCTCCTCGCTGTTCCCGCCAAAGCGGATGTGCTCGTCACTTTCTGGAGCCACAGTCGCGACCAAAATTACCCGCACGCCTTTTTGGTGATGCAGGGGCGTATCGATGCGACGGGCGAGGTGGTGGACAGCAACGTCGGATTTACCGCGCACAGCATATCACCGATGGTGCTCTTGGGTTCGGTGCGCGGGGAGACGGAACGATTGTCGGCGGGCTATGTCGCGCGCCCAGCGTCGCAGCCGCATTTCGCGCTGCGTCTGACGGATGCGCAATATGCGCGGTTACAGGCGTTCATCGCGCAATGGGGCAATGCGCCGCAGCCCAATTATAATTTGCGGCGGCGCAATTGCGTCCATTTCATTATGGAGGCGGCGGCGCTGCTTGGCCTTAACGTCAACCGCGCCAGCAGCCATTTTCGCGAACCATCGGCCTTTTTGGAGGAGGTGATGCGCCTCAACCCGCAATTGACGCGCGCGACGCGCTGAACGCGCGCAGCCCTCTAACCGCGATGTTCGGAATAGACGCGCCGCACGGTGCCGCTTGATGCGCGCATGACAATCGATTCGGTGGTGATGGCCCCGTCGCGGCGGCGCTTTACCCCGTCGAGCAGGCTGCCGTCGGTAACGCCTGTTGCCGCGAAAATAACATCGCCCTTGGCCAATTCTTCGAGCGCATAGATGCGGTCGAGGTTCTCGATGCCCCATTTGCGCGCGCGGCCACGTTCATCCTCATTACGGAACAGCAACCGACCCTGAAACTGGCCGCCGACACAGCGCAACGCCGCTGCTGCCAGCACCCCTTCGGGTGCGCCGCCCGAACCCATATACAGGTCGATGCCGGTGTCGGGGTTGGTCACCGCAATCACGCCTGCCACATCGCCATCGGGGATAAGCTGGATGCCGCAACCCAGCGCCCGCAATTCGGCGATCAGCGCTTCATGGCGCGGCCGGTCGAGCACGCAAACGATGATGTCGCCGGGCTGCACCCCCTTGGCCGTTGCCACCGCGCGGACATTGTCAGTTGCGCTTTTGGCAAGGTCAATCACCCCGTCGGCATAGCCCGGGCCAACCGCAATCTTGTCCATATAAACGTCGGGCGCGTTAAGGAGGCCGCCCTTTTCCGAGATGGCGAGCACGGCGAGCGCATTTGGCCCGGCCTTTGCGGTAATCGTCGTCCCTTCCAGCGGGTCGAGCGCGATGTCGATGCTGGGGCCAGTGCCCGAACCCACTTTTTCACCGATATAGAGCATTGGCGC
>CAUJJQ010000060.1 GCA_963205285.1 Pseudomonadota bacterium
TTGGCACCTCGATGTCGGCTCATCACATCCTGGGGCTGGAGCAGGTCCCAAGGGTTTGGCTGTTCGCCAATTAAAGTGGTACGTGAGCTGGGTTCAGAACGTCGCGAGACAGTTTGGTCCCTATCTGCCGTGGGCGTCGAAGATTGAGAGGAGTTGACCCCAGTACGAGAGGACCGGGTTGAACATACCTCTGGTGTACCTGTCGTGGCGCCAGCCGCGCAGCAGGGTAGCTATGTATGGACGGGATAACCGCTGAAAGCATCTAAGCGGGAAGCCTCCCTCAAGATAAGTCTTCTTCGAGCCGTGATAGACCATCACGTTGATAGGCTGGATGTGGAAGTGCGGTAACGCATGGAGCTAACCAGTCCTAATTGCTCTTTTCGCGCATTGAGAGTCCCGCCATCAATGGCAGCCCTGTACATGCAGGCACGCCAAGGCGGCAAATTTCAGCCAATTATGCATCGATTATTACATTTTGCTGGAAACAATCCGTTCTGCGGGCCGTTTCCCAGTCGCACCGGCTTCATTGCTTGGTGGCCATAGCGCCAGTGACCCACCCGATCCCATCTCGAACTCGGCCGTGAAACCTGGCAGCGCCGATGGTACTACCGCTTAAGCGTTGGAAGAGTAGGTCGTCGCCAGGCATTGCAGCCGGTGCGCGCAAAATGATAACCATTCACAAGGCCAAGGGGCGCGATCTATATCAGATCTCGCCCCTTTGCTGTTTCTGCCGCCAATGGGCGGCATATTGGCGGGGTGAAGCAGCCCGCCGCCGTTTCGGCTTGACGAAACGGACAATAAAAGGGGCTTCCGGGCTGCCATTGCGCAGTCCGCATTTGGTGACGCGGGGTGGAGCAGCCCGGTAGCTCGTCAGGCTCATAACCTGAAGGTCGCAGGTTCAAATCCTGCCCCCGCAACCAACATTACCCGCTTGCCGCCGGTGTCTGGTCAGGCTCATAACCTGAAGGCTCGGCTTTGTGAACTGCCCCCGGCAGTCCAGTCGCCTACGCCAGGTGCAAATCCTGCCCCCGCAATCTCCGAGAATCTCAGCGCCGCAAAGCGGCGCGATTAGATTTTCGCGTGCCCCGAACCTGATGTTGGGGGCAACTCCAGCCATCAGATGGGGACCCTCGCGCTTGCACTATGCGCCACGTTGATTAGGCTTCGTCCTTGAAAGTCCGCTGATCAAAGGGAGGAATCATGGCGTTGATCGAACAAGTGGTCCGGGCGACCAGTGCGGTTACAAGCCGCTTGTGGCATGTGCGTGGTATGATGCGCCTTGCCCATTTGGCAAATCGCGGCCTTTGTTTGATTGGCGGCAATCCAATAATCGCAACCCGCTTGCACAATGGTGCACGCTTGTTGCTCGATATGCGGTCGGCAGGACAATGGTACAGCATATATTCGCGCAATAGCGATAGTTTCTGGACCAAATTATGTGCTGATCTGCTCAATGATGACCAGCTATTCCTCGATATCGGGGCCAATATCGGCATCTACGCGGTGCAGGTGACCCACCTCAGGGGCAGGTTCGGGCTATGCCATGCCTTTGAACCGATGCCCGGCAATATTGCGCGTTTGCTGGACAATGTGGCGCTCAACCAACAACAAGACGCCATTACCATCCACCCATATGGACTGTCGGATGCGCCGGCAACGCTGCAACTGGCCTTTGTCTCAGCCGACCATGGCGAGGATACGGGCAATGCTGAAATTGTTGATGCGGCGGCTGCGGCAGGTCGCGAAACATTTGCGATAGAAGTGCGCTGTCTGGACGATGTTGCGTTACCTGACCTGCCGGTCGGTGTGATCAAAATCGATGTGGAGGGGCATGAGAATCATGCCTATCGCGACGGGGCAAGGCGTTTGGCCAAAGATCGCCCCTTCATCATCGCCGAATATAATCGGGAGGAATTGGCCAGTCGTGGCATCGGCCCCGAACTGCAATTCGGGCCCCATCTGCCGCCTGATTATAAGGCCATGCGCTTGCATGGCGGGGGAGGTGTGCTGATCCCGATCGATGACTGGTTGGCGCTACCCCGGCTCGACAATATACTGCTGTGCCCTGAGGAGAAAATGACGCGTCTGAGTGCTATTGGCTTGATCTAATTCAGCGCGCATTGACCAGGAAAACTATGTCTCCGGCAAATTGCGGGTGGTGGTGGGCCGCCGTCAGGTCAGGCAATATATCCCCCTGCCGCAAGCCGATGCGAAAACGAAATGGCAGGGCGGTTGCGGCTGCCAAATGGGCGCTTGGGGGTAAGCCTGGGGCGCCATCTGCAAAATTGCGGACGATATTCTCATCAACCATGGCGCCAAGTGCTGCCAATCGGCCCTCTGCATCGGCAGCAAGGCCGGTGACGCTCAATTTCAGGTCGCGCGGCAGAGCCTGATGCACGGCGCGCAAAAATAATGCTTGGTCGGTGGCGCTTTGGCTCGCGGCATCGGCAAATTCGACACAAAGTCCCGCAAGATTGTTACTTCTTGCTTTCCAATGATCCAGCGTGCGCACCACTTGCGGCAATTTGTCGGCTGCGCCGTCCAAGCGTGCAACGCGCAGTCCCATCCATAATGCCGCGCGTGTAACCTCTGGCACCGACTGGCGTTCGGCCGACAGCATCGACCGCCCGGCCCATGAGTCGATCGCCAATGCCGCCAGATATATTGCTTTTGCCCCGCGCAATGCGCCCTGCATCTTGGTGCCGGTGCCGACATAAAAACTGTCATAGGCGCTGGCGATGACGCGCGGCGCATCCCGCACGCTTGGCGCGCAACCATTTAACAACATCGCGCCGCCGATGGCCGAACAGCCGACAAATTCGCGGCGGTCGATATTCATGGGTTGCTAGACAAAATCCGGTCAACCCCGGCCTGCGTCACCGGGTGATATGTGGCGCGGGTGCGGGCATAGATGCGCGTTGCAATCGTCCGGCCCCAATCGCCCGTATCGACCAAGGTGCGGAACAGGGGTGCGACAAATTTGCGCCGCCCGATGGTCGCCAGAAATTGTTCGGCGGCGGGCACGGCTGGCTGGTAGCGATTGGCAAGCGCAAGGTTGAGCCATGCAAAGCGCACCTCCGCATTGCCTTCGTCCATCAGATGCAGCGACTGGTCGAGCGTGGCCAATTGGTCGGCGCTGCGTGTTTCGGACACATTGGACAAAAAGCGCAGCCGTTCGGCGGTCGTCCAGCCGCGCCATGCCGCCGCGTCAATATTACCGGCCGTCTGATAGACACGCGATGCCGTATCAACCGCGGCAAAAGCTGCCGGGTCGGGGCGGGCAACATTGGCCGGCAGACCGGTGCCATAGATCCAATCCTGTGGCATCAATCGCGCTTCCATCGCCGCATCGCCACGTATCAGATTTTGCCGCATATCGGCGAGGAACATCGCCGATGTCGCCGGCTGAAAGGCATGATTGTCGAACCATTGGCGCAGCCATGCGTCAAAGCGCGCGCGCCCGACCAATCGTTCCATCGTGCGCAGGAATGTCGCGCCCTTATCATAGGTGATGCCGCTCGACCCGCCATCGCTGTCGCTATTCGGCGGTTGGTGGAGGCGGGTTGCATCATTGGTCGCGCCCAGTTCGTGCAGCGCGTTCTCGGTTTCGGCAAAGCTGAGTGCTTCCTCCTGCCCTGCGCGACGGACTCCGTATAGCGCCTCCATAATCCGGTTTTCGAAGTAGGATGTCACCCCCTCGTTCAACCAGCTATCGCCCCAGACCGCGTTGGTGACGAGATTGCCCGACCAGCTATGCGCCAATTCATGGGCAATCAGGCCATTGAGGCTCTTGTCTCCGGCGATAAAGGTCGGGGTCAAAAAGGTGAGCGTCGGGTTTTCCATGCCGCCATAGGGGAAACTGGGCGGCAGGACGATGACGTCATAGCGCCCCCAGCGATAGGGGCCGTAGAGCCGTTCTGCCGCTTCGACCATAGCCTCGGTATCAACCAATTCCGCCGCCGCACGATCCATCATCGCCGGTTCGGTCCAAACGCCGGTGCGTGCACCCAGCGGGCGAAATGCAATGTCGCCAGCCGCGATGGCGATAAGATAGGGTGCAACCGGGTGGTTCATACGGAAGCTATAACTGCGCCAGCCGGCCCCCACCGGCACGCCGTCGGGGGTCAAACGGTCACCCGACATCACGACTTTCAGGGGTTCGGGCGCGCGGATCACCGCTTCCCAAGTTTGGCGGATGCCCGGGCTATCTTGTGTCGGGATCCAGCTTCGGTTGAGGATCGATTGCCCTTGGCTGAATAAATATGGGTGGTGCTTACCCGCCGTTTGTTCGGGGGTCAGCCACTGCAGCGCCTCTGCATCCGCACCGCTGTGATAAGTGATGCGGATGCGCCGTGCATCGCCAAATTGGATGGCAATGGGCTGCCCGCGCAATGCATCGCCGTTGCCAATTTCAAACGGCAGCGCATGTCCCGCCATATCGGTGACCGATGCGATGGCAAGATTGCGGCTGTCGAGGATGATCTGCTGCGCACCGGGGGCCGCCACGATGTCAAGCGTTGCCGTCCCCGCGACCTGCTTTTGCGCAAAATCAAGGCTGAGGTCGAGCGCGACATGGGTAACACGCGCTTCCAACGGGCGGGCAAAGCTGGCGGTGTCAACTGCATCCGCGCTGGTCAGGATTGGCGCGATTTCGCGCGGCGGCACCGGCGCGTTCGCGGCGGTCGTACCGCCATTGGTCGCGCAGCTTGCGGCAAACAAAGCGCCCAGACCGACCATGATATGCTTTGCCCAATACATGCCTTACCCTCCCAACTACAGATGTCGGCATAGGGCGGTTGCGGGGCTGGGGCAAGCACTGGCCCGCCTCGGCATAATATTGCCGAGGTGCTTACTGGTCGGGCATGGCGGCGGGCGCATTGCCCAGCCGGACAATGACATCATCCACCTGCACCCCGCCGCGATCAATCACCAGATTCTGGTAATTGCGCTGCCCGTCGGTGGTTTCCGCCTCCAGCAGGCCGACGTCGGGCGAATTAAACTGCTGGCGCAAATAAGCGGCGAGTTCGCCTGCGGACAATATGCGGTCGCCATTATTGTCGGCATCGCCGGAAAATGCTTGCCGCACGAAATGCGCCAAATATCCGCCAGCGCGGAATTTTTCGGCAACTAGACTGGTCAAATCCTCCTCCGACGAAAATACCCCCATCACGCCTGGACGGTTGACGACATCGCGCGCAAAGCCGCCCGAAAAACAACTGTCGAGGATGAGCAGCGACAATCGTGTGCGTAGCGGTGCGAACATCGCGGCCATTTCGTCATCGGTCAGCGGCCCGTCGATCAGGGTCAGTGCTTCATCGCGACCATCGGGTTCGGTTGCCGATGGGCGGCCGTCAATCTGCTGGCCATGACCTGAATAGAAGAAGAGGAAGATGTCATCCGGCCCAGCGGCAGCCGCTACATTTTCAATCGCGCTGCGCACCGCCGCACGGGTGGCCCCGCCATTGGTAATGGTGATGCTGGCCGGGTTCAGTACGCCGTCGCGGCGCAATGTTTCGGCAATTTTGTTCGCATCCTCATCGGTATAGGGCAGGTTATTGGCCGCCCCGCCATAATCCGATACGCCGACCATCACTGCAAAAACGCGCTGGCCGCCGCGCACATTGGCCGTGCGCGCAGGTTCGGCAGCTTCGGAAAGCGTGACTGTGTAACGTCCGCTTTCGCCGGGGCGATAAGATGTGACGAGCAGGCCATATTCGCCATCGGCAGGCAAAACCTGTTCGATGCGGGCATTGGTGCCATCCGGTCCGTCGTCATTGTCGATCTGATCGCCTTGGGGCGGTTGCAATATCGCATATGTGTCGAACGCTTCGGATGCGACATCGATGGCAACCCGCTGTCCGCGCCGCCCGCTAAAGCGATAATGGTCGACAAATTCGCCGCTCGATTGCAGCGTTTCATCACCGCTCGCCAATTCGCCGCTGATGCTGCGCCCCAGCGCCAGCACCGCGCCATCGGGTGTTACGCGCGCGGGGTCGGCGGGATCGGCGGGGCGTGGGGGCGGCGGCGCATCGGCAATGCTCGTCGCGCCTTCGCCGTAACGCAGGACATAATTGCCGGTTTCGCGCGCGGCATAGCTGGTCACCATCACCGTATAGCGACCATCGCTGGGCAGGGTTACGGCAAGGCGACTGTTCCGCCCGCCCGACGGGTCATCGTCGTTCGCCTCGACAAAATTGCCGGGGCCGTTGATCTGGACAAAGGGGTCAAATTGCGCCGCATCGAGCCGCAGTTCGACACGCTGCCCCGCGCGACCATCGATCGTGAACTGGTCGGCATATTCCCCGGTTGAAAGCTGCCGGTCACCCGATGCTAAGGCACCGTTGACCCGCTGACCGGGGCTTAATGTCGCCGCATCATTGCCGCCCGGTGCAGTGGCTGG
>CAUJJQ010000061.1 GCA_963205285.1 Pseudomonadota bacterium
CTCACCCATGGGGATGGCGGGCTGGGCAGTTGGCAGGGTGCGGCGGCGACCCCCGCGCCGGTTGTTGCCGCTGTCGTAGCGGCGAGCGGGGTTCGCGCCCGTCCGCTGCGTCAGGCGCGCGATTGGGGCTATCAACGGCTGCTCGCCGGACGTTCGCTGTTGCAGGTGGATGCCGCGCCCCCGCCGGTTGCCCGCGCGACCGACAGCGGCTGTGCATCGACGCTGGCGTTTGAATTTTCGGACGGGCCGCACCGCATCATCGTCAATTGCGGCGGCGCTGCGCTCGCAGGCGCGCTGATCCCCAAGGATTTGGCGGACGCATTGCGCACCACCGCCGCCCATTCGACACTGACCATTGGGGACCGCAATTCCACCGCCATTTTGGCCGACGGACGGTTGGGCAAGGGCGTGCGCGAGGTGGAGATTGACCGCCGCGAAATCGGCAGTGGGGACAATGCGGCAAGCCGGCTCGAACTCAGCCATGATGGTTATGTGCGGCGCTTTGGCTTTATCCACCGCCGGCTGTTAATCCTGACCACCAGCGGGCGTGAATTGCGGGGGGAGGATATGTTGATCCCCGCTGGACGCGCGCGCAAAGGGGGCGGTAACCCGGCCTTTGCCATCCGTTTTCATCTGGGGACGGAGGTGGAGCCGAGCCTGACCGCCGATGGGCAGGCGGTGCTGCTGCGCCTCCACGGCGGGGCATTGTGGCAATTGCGTTGCGCCGGGGCGAAACCACAAATCAGCGATTCAATCTGGGTCGATGGCGAGGGGCGACCCAACCCCAGTTACCAGATTGAACTTGCAGGCCAAGCGCCCGCTGGCGGGATCAGCATCGGCTGGCTGCTGCGCCACATTGGATAATATTTTCTTTTAACAAAGGTTTATCATGACTTCGATTCCCATTCGCCGCGCGCTCCTGTCGGTTTCGGACAAGGGCGGGATTGTCGATTTTGCGCGCGGCCTCGCCGCTTTGGGGGTTGAACTTGTCTCCACCGGCGGGACGGCAAAGGCGCTGCGCGATGCGGGGCTGGTCGTTGCCGATGTCGCGGATTTGACGGGCTTTCCCGAAATGATGGACGGGCGGGTCAAGACATTGCACCCGATGGTGCATGGCGGCCTGCTCGCCGTGCGCGACAATGCGCAGCATCAGGCGGCGATGGCCGACCACGGCATTTTGCCCATCGATTTGGCGGTCATCAACCTCTACCCCTTTGCAGCGACGGTCGCATCAGGTGCGGGGCGCGACGACATTATCGAAAATATCTACATTGGCGGCCCGGCGATGGTGCGTTCGGCAGCGAAAAACCATGCCCATGTCGCCATCGTCACCGACCCTGCGGACTATGCAGCGATTATCGGGGGTAATGGCGCAACCGATCTGGATTTGCGCAAAAAATTGGCGGCAAAGGCATTTGCCCATACCGCAACCTATGATGCGATGATTGCCAGTTGGTTTGGCTTTGCCGATCAGGCACAGCTATTTCCCGAAACACTGCCGATGGTCGCCCATGCCCCCACCATATTGCGCTATGGTGAAAACCCGCATCAACAGGCGGCTTTTTACCGCCCCGCCGGGCCGCATGCGCGCGGCATCGGTCAGGCCGAGCAGGTGCAGGGCAAGGAATTAAGCTATAATAATCTGAATGATGCGGATGCCGCGCTCGATCTGGTGGCGGAATTTCGCGACGCGCCGCCCGCCTGTGTCATCGTCAAACATGCCAACCCGTGCGGGGTGGCAACCGGCGCAACGCTGCTCAACGCCTATCAAGCCGCCTATCAATGCGACAGCGTTTCGGCCTTTGGCGGGATTATCGCGGTCAACCGGGTGATTGATGGCGCAGCGGCTGAAGCGATGACGGAGATTTTCACCGAAGTGGTCGTCGCGCCCGATGCCGATGCCGACGCCCGCGCCATTTTCGCCAAGAAGAAAAATCTGCGCCTGCTCCTCACCGGCGATTTACCCGACCCAGCGCGCGGCGGGAATATCGTCAAGAACATCACCGGCGGCTGGCTGGTGCAATCGCGCGATAATGGCCGGATTGGCCCCGCCGATTTGCGGGTCGTCAGCGCGCGCCAGCCGAGTGAGGGGGAATTGGCCGACGCATTATTCGCATGGACAATCGCCAAACACGTCAAATCCAACGCGATTGTCTATGCCAAAAATGGGGCGAGCGCGGGGATTGGCGCAGGCCAGATGAACCGGCGCGACAGCGCACGCATTGCGGCGGCCAAGGCACGCGAAGCCGCCGAAACATTCGGTTGGGCAGCGCCGCGCACCATCGGCTCTGCGGTGGCATCCGACGCCTTTTTTCCCTTTGCTGACGGGCTGTTGGCCGCCGTCGAGGCGGGCGCAACCATGGTCATCCAACCGGGCGGCTCTATGCGCGATGATGAAGTGATCGCGGCTGCCGATGCGGCGGGACTGGCGATGGTCTTTACCGGCATGCGCCATTTCCGGCACTGAGGCGGCGGGCAATTCCTGTGTTTAGGCCCCACCCCTAACCCCACCCCGGTAGGGGAGGGGAATATTTCTCTATGCCCTCTGCGCTTCCGCGCGGGGATGACAATATAATTGATGGGCCCCTGCTTTCGCAGGGGCACGTAGTGGTTCGGCGCGTGGCCGTTTACGGGACGCGCTTGACCGTTTTCTTATATTTGCCAACGCCGTTACCGCCATTGCCGCCGCGCGGGCCATAATTGCGCGGCTTTTCACCGTCACGACCCTGATAGGAACCGGTTATGGCCGGGCCACCGCGACGATGCTGGTGGCGGCGCGCATCCTGCCCATCACCATCTGCATGGCGCGGCGCGCGATCACCGCGCGCATCATGGCGACCTTCATTACGGGCAAAACCGTCGCGTGACGGTGCTGCACGATGGTCGCGTGACTGGGGCCGGTCGTCCGAACGAAAATCGGGCCGATAGCCTTCGCGGACCGGACGTGCGGGGCGGCCTGTGCGATCATCACGCACCCGATCATCACGCACCCGATCATCGCGGGCCCGATCATCCCGGACATAGGGGCGATTGTCGCGGCCCTGCCCTGCGGGCGCATGGTCACCACGTTCGCGGCTGGGCGCACCATTTTCGGCATGACGGCCAAAGCCACCACCTTCGCTGCGCCGTTCCATCGGACGGTCATAGTTGCGATCTGGGCCACGATCCGGGCCACGGCCATAACCACGTTCCCCATCACCACGCGGCGCTGCCCCAAAGGAGGGGGCACCATGCGGGCGCGCACCACGCATCGGGCGATCATCGCGCATCGGGCGGCCATCGCGCATCGGGCGGCCGCCACGACCACGTGCAGCCGAAGCACGCCGTTCGTCGGCCTGCATTTCTTCGCGCGTCGGCGGGGCCACCTTGGGCATCGCTTCCACCGCTGCGCGGAAACCTTCGGGCAGGCCCTGCGGCATCAGGCGAACGCGCGTCAGCCGTTCAATATCTTTCAAATGTCCACGTTCGTCATTGGCGACAAAGCTAATCGCAATCCCCTCTGCCCCGGCGCGCGCGGTGCGGCCGATGCGGTGGACATATTGTTCGGCAACATTGGGCAGTTCATAATTGAACACATGGCTGACGCCCGGAACGTCGATGCCGCGCGCGGCAATGTCAGTGGCAATAAGGACGCGCATTTCACCATTGCGGAACGCCTGGAGCGCGCCGGTGCGTTGTGCCTGGCTCTTATTCCCGTGGATCGCCGCTGAACGGATGCCCGCTGCCGCCAATTGGCGCACGACGCGGTCGGCGCCATGTTTGGTGCGGGTGAAAACCAGCGCGCGTTCGACCGCGGTGTCCTTCAAACGGATGTTGAGCAGCGCCTGCTTTTCGCGTTGATCGACAAAGGTCGCATATTGTTCGACGCGCTCTGCCGTCGTCGCCTGCGGGGTCACCGAAACGCGCACGGGGTTATTCAGGAAACGCGCGCCCAATTCGGAAATAGCCTTGGGCATGGTGGCGGAAAAGAACAGGCTCTGCCGTTGCTTGGGCAACAATCCATCGATCCGCTTTAGCGGGTGGATGAAACCCAAATCCATCATCTGGTCAGCTTCATCGAGGACAAAGATTTCCACTTCGTCGAGGAAAAAGGCATTTTGGTCGATAAGGTCGAGCAAGCGGCCCGGCGTTGCCACCAAAATATCGACGCCCTGCGCCAATTTCTTCTTCTGGGTGAAAATCGGCACACCACCAAAAATGGTGAACACGCTAAGGCCGGTGAAACGGCCATAATCGCGCGCCTTTTCACCAATCTGCGCCGCCAGTTCGCGGGTCGGCGACAGGATCAACATCCGGCAACCGCGCGTCGGGCGCGCCGCAGGCTTGGTGAGGAGGTGGTGGAGAGAGGGCAGCAAAAAGGCGGCGGTCTTGCCGGTGCCGGTCTGCGCGATGCCGCACAAATCCTGCCCGGTCATCAGGGGGGGGATGGCATCGCGCTGAATCGGCGTCGGCGTGTCATAGCCCGAACGGGCCAGCGCGCGCACGATTGTATCGTCGAGTCCAAAATCCGCAAAAGCGGACGTGTCGATATAAGTCATGAAAATCTTTCAACAAAAATGCCGAACGCGCGCACAATCAGTGCGCGACGGCATGGGTTAGACGGCGGAGGGATCTGTCCCCCCTGAAACCGCCCCTGCGTGATAAGGGAAGCCTCTGGCTCAAAAAACGCATGGCTTGGGGGCGGTGGCCATCTGCCACTTCACGCTACCCACCAATGGCGATGCATATTGCGCCGCCCGATGCGTTGGCGCGCCCCTAGCCTGTTGCAGTGCACAATTGCAAGGAAATAATAAGGGGACGGCTTTCCACCCAACTCCCTACCGCCGCATTAACCATTTCTTATCACCCATCCTTCATTCGCATTCCCAAGCAATTCGCGAAAGGGAGCGACATATGACCAAGAAAGCCACCAGCGTGGACATCGCCATCATCGGTGCCGGGCCGGCTGGGCTGACCGCCGCTTATTTATTGGGCAAGGCGGGATACAGCGTCACCGTCATCGAACGCGATGACAAATATGTCGGCGGCATCAGCCGCACCGTCGAACATGACGGTTTCCGGTTCGATATTGGTGGGCACCGGTTTTTTTCAAAGTCCAAGGAAGTGGTGGATTTGTGGAACGAAATTCTGCCCGATGACTTCATCCAGCGTCCGCGCATGAGCCGCATTTATTATGAAGGGAAATTTTATTCCTACCCCCTTCGCGCGTTTGAGGCGCTGTGGAACCTTGGCATCTGGCGGTCCAGCATGTGCATGGCATCCTATTTGAAATCAAAATTGCTGCCCAATAAAAATGTCAAAAGCTTTGAAGATTGGACAACCAACCAGTTTGGCTGGAAGCTTTATTCGATATTCTTCAAGACCTATACCGAAAAGGTCTGGGGCATGCCGTGCAACGAAATGTCCGCCGATTGGGCCGCGCAGCGCATCAAGGGGCTTAGCCTTGGCGCAGCAGTAATCGACGGGCTGAAACGCTCGCTCGGCCTCAACAAACGGCCCAACGACGGCATGGAAACCAAGACTTTGCTCGAAACCTTCCGCTACCCCCGGCTTGGCCCCGGCATGATGTGGGAAGCCGCGCGCGACCATGTCATCGACCATGGCAATCATGTGCTGATGGGGCATAGTTTTAAGCAATTGACGCAGGATCAAAAATCGGGCCGCTGGAAATTGACCGCGTCCGCCGCCAAGGGGGATGTGACGATTGATGCTGCGCATGTCATCTGTTCAGCGCCGATGCGCGAACTTGCCGCGCGCATCCACCCGCTGCCGGCCAGCCTGCCCAATGCCAGCCAGTTGAAATATCGCGATTTCCTGACCGTCGCTTTGATGGTCAAATCCCCCGACTTGTTCCCCGATAATTGGATTTATATCCATGACAGCAAGGTGAAGGTTGGCCGGGTGCAAAATTTCCGTAGCTGGTCGCCCGAAATGGTGCCCGATGCCGATATTGCCTGTGTTGGCCTCGAATATTTCTGTTTCGAAGGCGATGGCCTGTGGTCGTCGAGCGATGCCGACCTTGTCGAACTCGCCAAATCCGAAATGGCGATATTGGGGCTGTGCAACCCCGACGATGTCGTCGGCGGCGCGGTCGTCCGGCAGGAAAAAGCCTATCCGGTTTATGATGACGCCTATGCCGCCAATGTGGAGGCGATGCGCTGCGATCTGGAAGCACGTTACCCCACGCTGCACATGGTCGGGCGCAACGGCATGCACCGCTATAACAACCAGGACCATGCGATGATGACCGCGATGCTGAGCGTACGCAACATCATTACCGGCGAGCGTCTCTATGATATTTGGCAGGTCAACGAAGATGCCGAATATCATGAAGCGGGCAGCGAGGGCGAACAGGCTGCATTGTCATCGGTGCGCGACGTTCCAACCCGCGTCGCCAAAGCGGCATGATGGGCAATTTGCCGATGCCCCAGCGTCTGCGCGAGCTTGTCGGCGGCGTCGATGCGCGCCTCGTCAAATATGGCTTGGCGAGCGTTGTCGCGCTGGGCAGCGATGCCGGATTGTTCTTGCTGCTACTCGGCACCGGCATGGGCGCGGTGATGGCGTCGGCCAGCGGATATTGCGCCGGGATTTTGGTGCATTGGTTGGTTTCAAGCCGCCTCGTCTTTGCGGAGGGGGCCGCCGCGCGCGGCAGCGATGAACGTACGCGGCAAAAGGCGCTGTTCGTGGGTTCGGCGCTGGTTGGCCTTGCCATCACCACCGTGATTGTTGGCGTCGGCACTTTGGTGCATGGGGATGCGCGCATCGCCAAATTGCTCGCCATCCTCGTCAGTTTTCAGGCGACCTATTTACTGCGCCGCCACATCGTTTTTCGCGCCGCCTGAGGCCATGCTGCGCCAAATTCGCCCTTGGCAGAGTGCAACGCTGGTCTGGTTGCTGACGCTCACCCTGTTGCTGATCTGGCGTTGGCATGATGTGCTGACGCTCTCCTCGCTCGACCCCGATGATGCACTGCGCATGGTGCAGGTGCGCGACCTGCTGCATGGTCAGGCGTGGTGGGACATCAGCCAGCACCGGATCAACCCCATGGGTGGCGGCGGGTTGATGCACTGGTCGCGGATTGTCGATGCGCCGCTGGCGTTCGGCATCTGGGCCTTGACCCCGATTTTGGGTGAACATGGCGCGCAAGTCATGGTTTTTGGCCTGTGGCCGATGTGCCTCCTCCTCCCCCTTCTCCTCCTAATGGCGCGGGTGGGCATGCTGCTCGATGACCGGCGGATTGCGCACCTAGCCGCGCCGCTCATCTGCACCAATTTCATGATACTCTATCAATTTGTGCCGATCCGCGTCGATCACAATGGCTGGCAGATCATGCTGCAAGCCGCGATGTTGTGTGCCATCCTCAGCCCGCGCGCCGCACACGCACGCTGGGCCGGGGTGGCAGGGGCGGTGCTGCTAGCCATTTCGCTCGAAGGATTGCCGGTCATCACGTTGTTCGCGGGGATATTGGCGATCGGCTGGCTGTGGCAGGGTGATGGGTTGAGCCGTCAGCGCCTCTTTGGCTATTTGGCCGCGCTCGCCATTTCGGCACCGATTTTGCAATTTGCCACGCGCGGGCCAGCGGGGATTTTTTCGCGCTGGTGCGACGCCTTATCGCTGGCATGGATGGTGCCGCTCTTCGCC
>CAUJJQ010000062.1 GCA_963205285.1 Pseudomonadota bacterium
AGGCCGCTATGACGCGCTAATCATCGGCGGTGGGCATAATGGCCTGGTCTGCGCATTCTATCTGGCGCGCGCAGGGTTAAAAGTTCGCGTGCTGGAGGCGCGCCATATCGTCGGCGGCGCAGCGGTGACAGAGCAATTTCACCCCGGTTTTCGCAATTCGACCGCCAGTTACACGGTCAGTCTGCTGCAACCCAAAATCATTCGCGATATGCGGCTTTATGCACGTGGCTGGCGGGTGGTCGAACGGCCGATTTCCAATTTTTTTCCGCATGATGGCGGCTATCTGAAACTGGGGGGGGGCAGCGCGCGAACGCAGCGCGAATTTGCCCGCTTTTCGCAGCATGATGCAGATGCACTGCCGCAATATGAAGCTGCGCTCGAACAAGTGGCTGACGTGCTGCGCAATTTGGCGCTTAAAACCCCGCCCAATGTTGGCGGCGGCCTGCGCGCCCTTGTCACCGCGTGGACGCAGGGGCGCGCGCTCATTGACCTGCCGCTGACTGTGCAGCGCGACATGCTCGACCTTTTCGCCAAATCGGCGCGCGATTTCTTGGCTGGTTGGTTTGAAAACCCATATATTCAGGCAGCATTTGGTTTTGACGCGGTGGTCGGCAATTTCGCCAGCCCCGACACGCCGGGTTCCGCCTATGTCCTGCTCCACCATATATTTGGTGAGGTAAACGGCAAAAAGGGCGCATGGGGCCATTCGATTGGCGGCATGGGGGCGATTACCCAATATATGGCGGCGGCGGCAGCGGAACATGGCGTGGAAATCAGCCTCAACGCGCCGGTCGAACAACTGTTGGTTGATAATGGTCGGGCGATGGGTGTGCGCCTTGCCGGGGGTGAGGAGCTTTTTGCCCCCATCATTGCCGCCAATGTCGGCCCCGCGATGCTGTATCGGCAGTTGGTGGATGGTGCTGACCTGCCCGCCGATTTTGCCCGGCGGATGGCCAGTTACAAGGCGGGGTCGGGCACATTCCGCATGAATATCGCGCTCAGCGAATTGCCCAATTTTTCGGCACTGCCCGGTTCGGCCATGGCCGAACATCATCAGGCGGGGATCATCATCGCCCCGACGCTCGATTATATGGACCGTGCCTTTACCGATGCGCGCGCGCACGGCTGGTCGCGCGAGCCGATTGTTGAAATGACGCTGCCCAGCACCGTGGATGACAGCCTTGCCCCGCCCGGCGCGCATGTCGCGGCGCTATTTTGCCAGCAATTTTCGCCGACGCTGGCCGATGGACAAAGCTGGGATGATGCGCGGGATGCGGCGGCGGCGACGATCATCGACACCGTTACCCGCCATGCCCCCAATTTTCGCCGTTCGATATTGGCGACGCAAATCCATTCGCCGCTTGATCTGGAACGCAAATTCGGCCTGATCGGCGGGGATATTATGCACGGTGCCATGTCGATCGACCAGCTATGGGCGGCGCGCCCGGTGCTGGGGCATGGCGATTATCGCGCGCCGATCAAAGGCCTTTATATGTGTGGCGCGGGTAGTCACCCCGGCGGCGGGGTCACCGGCGCGCCGGGCCATAATGCCGCGCAGGAGATTTTGCGCGACCGCCGTCTATGGGGCCGTTTGACGCGTTGATACGAATATGCAGGTTTGAAATATCAATTGGTTGGCCGCATATTGCGCGCATGTATTGGTGCCGTGCACCAACGCCGGATGCGCAAATAGGGAGAATTGCAAGT
Source organism: Pseudomonadota bacterium (assembly GCA_963205285.1). Taxonomy (GTDB): domain Bacteria; phylum Pseudomonadota; class Alphaproteobacteria; order Sphingomonadales; family Sphingomonadaceae; genus Sphingopyxis. The sequence continues at coordinate 1,708 of CAUJJQ010000062.1, forward strand.
GCGTAATTTTGTCGTTTTGGCCTTGGTTATGTTGGGATTGGCGGCCTGCGGCCAGGACAAGGCGCCCCCGCCGCCGCCACCAACCGTCGCCTCAACCCCGAACGGCACAACTTCGCCGCCCACCCCTGCTGCGCCAACGGCTCCTGCTGCGCCCACCGCCGATTTTGTTGTGGCCGGACTACATGGGGATGCCGCGCGCGGCGCGACGATTTTCAACCAGTGCCGCGCCTGTCATGCGATCGACGTTGGGCGCAATGGCATCGGCCCTAGCCTGCACGGGGTTGTTGGGCGCGCGGCGGGCAGCGTCGCGGGGTATAGCTATTCCTCGGCGAATAAATCCTCCCACCGTATTTGGGACAAGGACACGCTCTTTGCCTATCTGGAATCGCCGATGATGATGGTGCCGGGCACCAAGATGACCTTTCGCCTTGCCGATGCACAGGCGCGCGCCGACGTCATCGCATATTTGGCGACCCAGCGCTGAACGGCGATCAAATATTGCTGACGGCGCTCGATGCGCTGTTGACACGCATCTTGCCCGATGCGGCGGGGCAACTGGTTAAATGCCAGCGGCTTTCGGGCGGGGCCAATATGGAAAGCTGGCTGCTGGACTGGCAGGGGGCAGATGGCGCGCGACGGCTTGTGTTGCGCCGCAGCCCTTCGGCCCAATGGGGTGCATCGCGTGCGCTGCGGCTGGCGGATGAGGCGGCGCTGGTCGGCGCGATGCATGGGGCAGGTGTTGCAGCGCCCCAGCCGCTTCATGTGCTGTGCCCCGATGATGCGCTGGGTGAGGGCTATATTATGACGCATGTGGATGGCAGCGCCGATCCTGCACAGATTTTGGCGCGGCCACACGATGAATTATTGGGCGATATAGCCCGCGAACTGGCCGCCATACATGCTGTGCCGACCGGGCAACTGCCCGCCAATTTACCGGTGCTGGATATAGCAAGCGGCATCGCCCAATTGCGCGCAAGTTTCGACAATTTCGGGGCCGACCGGCCTGTCATCGCGCTTGCGCTCAAATGGTGTGCGGACAACCAGCCCCCACCGGTGCCACCGACGCTGGTGCATGGCGATTATCGGCTGGGCAATCTCATGGTTGATGGCGGGCGACTGTCGGCTGTGCTTGACTGGGAATTGGCGCATCTGGGCGATTATCATGAGGATTTGGCCTATGGCTGTATGACGGTCTGGCGTTTCAGCGCAATTGACCGACCGGCATTTGGCCTTGGCACAATCGATGATCTGGTCGCGCAATATCGCGCGGCGGGCGGGCGCAACGTTGACCCGGTGCGCTTACGTTTCTGGCTAATCTATCGCACCTTGTGGTGGGCAATCGGCTGTTTGCAGATGGGCGCATATTGGCGCAGCGGCGCGGATAGCAGCATTGAACGCGCAGTGATTTCGCGGCGCACGGCGGAACAGGAACTCGACCTGTTGTTGCTGCTGGAGGAGGATTTGTCGCCCGACCTGCGTGATGCTGCGCGGGTAAATGTTGCGGCGGCGCAGGCTGGTGTGACAAGGGGGGAGGTCAATGGCGATGAATTGTTGGGTGCGGTTGCCGACTGGCTGATCGGGCAAGTGCGCGCCAAGGCGGTTGGTCGCGACAAATTTATGGCGGCGGTGGCGGTCAACGCGCTCCAGATCGCCCGGCGCGAAGCGGCGGACAATGCCCAGTTTGCCGATGCCGCACTCGCCGCCGATTTGCTCGCTGGTCGGCAGACGTTGACCGATGCCGCACTGCTTGCCGACTTACGGCGACGAACGCTGGCCAAATGTCGACAGGATATGCCCAAATATCCGGCCCTCACCATCGCCACGGCACGTTGGTGCCCATGAAATTGATTTTGAGCCGCAAGGGGTTCGACAGCGGCTCGGGTGGTGGCCCGTCGCCGATCATAGGCGGGGTGCCGATCAGCCTGCCCATCCCTGCGAAGCCGCATAACGACATCAGCCGGACGCGATATTGTGACATTGGCCTTGGTGCGCATGTGCGCGATGGTGCGGCGCTGTGCCACCATGACCCCTTTTTTGCTGACGGGCGGGTTGCCTTTGGCCAACAAGGCGCTGCGGCGGCGCACCTTGCCAACCAAGGCGTTGGGGTGGGGGATATATTCCTCTTTTTCGGGCTTTTTTCGGGCGATGGCCACGCACCCCATCACCGCATATTTGGATATTTGGCGGTGGAGCAGATATTGGATGTTGCAGCGGGCGATGCGCCGCCCAACTTTGCGCCTGACCATCCGCATTTCCTGAACCCTGATTGGAAACATAACCGCGTTTTTGTCGGGCGCGGCGTGCGTGCGTCGGGCGCATCACCTGCCTTGCGCCTTTCGGTTGCAGACGGGCCGGTCAGCCAGTGGCGTGTGCCCGACTGGCTGCACGTTCGGCGGTGCCTATCCTTTCACGGTGACCCAAAGCGTTGGCTACCTGACAAGAGGTTACAAAGCGTGGCGCGCGGACAGGAATTTGTTGTCGATGTTGCGGGGGATGTCGTGGCGATGGCATGGCTCAATCAGATCGTTGCTGCCATCGAAAGCGATTGATTTCAGCCGCATATCGCGGCAGCCTTGGCAATATAGGGGGATGGGCGATGGATTTTTCCTTGGGTGATGATCTGACGGCCTATCTCGCCGAACTCGACGCCTTTATCGAAGCGGAAATCCGCCCGATCGAAGCGGCGGATGACAATATCCGTTTTTTTGACCATCGCCGCGAATGGGCGCGCACCGATTTTGAAGCCGGCGGGCTGCCACGCCATGAATGGGAGGCATTGCTGCGCGTCGCGGCGCGGCGGGCGGATGCGGCGGGGCATTGGCGTTTTTCCGCGCCTGCCCGCTATGGCGGCAGGGATGGCAGCAATCTGTGGATGGCGGTTATCCGCGAACATCTGGCGCGCCGGGGACTGGGGCTCCACAATGATTTGCAGAATGAACATTCGATTGTTGGCAATTTCCCCTTTGTCGCCATGTTCGATCAATGGGGGACAGAGACGCAAAAGGATGAATTTATTCGCGGCGGCTTTGCCGGCGAACGGCGCGTTGCCTTTGGCCTGACCGAACCCAATCATGGTTCGGACGCGACGCATATGGAAACCCGTGCGGTGCGCGAAACGCGCTATGGGGTTTCTGGCTGGTGCATAAATGGCGAAAAAATGTGGATCACCGGCATGCATGTGGCGAGCCACTGCGCCACCTTTGCCCGTACCCACGGGCAAGCGGGCGATGCGCGCGGGATCAGCTGTTTCCTCGTCCCCAACCCCAGCGACGGTCTGGTGATCGAGGAATATCTCTGGACATTCAACATGCCGACCGACCACCCCCGGCTCAGCTTTACCAACGTCTGGGTGCCCGACAGCGCCTTGTTGGGGGACGAAGGGCGCGGCCTTTCGCTCGCACAAAGTTTTGTCCATCAGAACCGTATCCGGCAGGCGGCGTCTTCGCTCGGCGCGGCGCAATATTGTGTCGA
>CAUJJQ010000063.1 GCA_963205285.1 Pseudomonadota bacterium
CGAAAAGGCGACATCGAATATCTGCACCAATTCGGGGTTATGCGCGCTCGCATTCTCCATTCATATGAGCCTGCTCGGCGAAAAGGGGCTGCGCGAAATGGCGCGTATCAGCCATGAACGCGCGCTGGCGACGGCGGACTATCTGTCCGCCATTCCGGGTATTTCGGTCAAATGGCGGCCGATTTTCAACGAATTTGTAGCATGGCTGCCGCGCGATGCGCGTGATGTGGCGCGCCAATTGGCGGCAAAGGGTATATTGGGCGGGGTGCCATTGGGACGATTATTCCCCGACCGGCCAGAGCTGGCGAACGGCCTGCTCATCGCCACAACCGAACTTACCACCAATTCGGATGTCGCGGCGCTGGGCGTTGCATTGCAGGAGGTGCTGGCATGAGCGGCGCAATGAACCCGGGCGGCTGGCGGCCGCAAATGACCGCAGCGGGCGCACAAGGGGACACTGCGACCCACACCGGCAATCGTGCATTGATGCTCGAAGAACCCTTGTTGTTCGAAATTGGCAGTTTCGACCGCAGCGGGGTCGATTTTGACGCAGGCGAACCGATGTTGACCGGGCGCCACATTGGTGGGCCAGTTGAATCATGGATGGAAGCCGTCAGTTACGACAGCGCCAGCTTTACCCGCACCAGCGCAATCGGCTTGCCTGCGCTGGCAGAGGGGGAGGCGGTGCGCCATTACACCCGCCTCAGCCGGCAAAATTACGCGATTGATCTGGGGCTTTTCCCGCTCGGCAGCTGCACGATGAAACATAACCCGAGGCTCAACGAAAAAGTCGCGCGGATGAAGGGGTTTGCCGACGTCCACCCGCTGCAACCGCAACAAAGCGTGCAAGGCGCGTTGCGCGTTATCGACGAATTGGCCGACTGGTTGCTTAAGCTAACCGCGATGCACAGCGTTGCGATGACGCCAAAAGCGGGCGCGCATGGGGAATTGTGCGGCATTTTATGCATCAAGGCGGCGCTCGATGCGCGGGGGGAAAACCGCCCGGTCATTCTCGTCCCCGAAAGCGCGCATGGCACCAACCCTGCAACCGCGGCCTTTGCTGGCTTCAAGGTTGAAAATATCCCGGCAACCAGCGAAGGGCGCGTCGATCTGGCGGCGTTGGCCGCGCGGCTCGGCCCCGATGTCGCGGGGGTGATGATTACCAACCCCAATACCTGCGGCCTGTTCGAACGCGACATGCGCGCCATTTCGGACGCAGTGCATGCGGCGGGCGGCTATGTTTATTGTGACGGCGCGAATTTTAACGCGATTGTTGGGCGGGTGCGCCCCGGTGACCTGGGCATTGATGCCATGCACATCAACCTCCACAAGACATTTTCGACCCCGCACGGCGGCGGCGGGCCGGGTTCAGGGCCGGTGGTGCTTTCCGCCGCGCTCGCGCCCTTTGCGCCCATCCCCTTTGTCACCCATGGCGCAGACGGGAGCCTGCATTTGGTGGAGGAAGAAAATATTGGCGAGGGGCATGGCCAAAGCTTTGGCCGCATGTGCGCATTTCACGGGCAGATGGGCATGTTTACCCGCGCGCTGTCCTATATCATGAGCCATGGAGCCGATGGCCTGAAACAGGTGGCAGAGGATGCGGTGCTCAACGCCAATTATGTCCTGCGCAGCCTTGACGATGTGCTCGACGCGCCGTTCGGGGCATCGGGGCCATGTATGCACGAAGCGCTGTTTTCCGACGCGGGTTTTGCCGACGGCTTCACGACGATCGACATTGCCAAGGGGCTGATCGACGAAGGGTTTCACCCGATGACCGTTTATTTCCCGCTGGTTGTCCATGGTGCGATGCTGATTGAACCAACCGAGACAGAGGGGAAAGCGACGCTAGACCAGTTCATCGGCGCGCTGCGTTCGCTCGCCGCGCGGGCAAAACAGGGCGAACCCAGCCTGAAAACCGCGCCGCATTTCGCGCCACGTGGTCGGCTTGACGAAACATTGGCAGCGCGTAAACCGGTGCTCGCATGGCAGGGTGACAAAGAATAGACTGTCATCCCCATGGCATATTTGTGGGGGAATATAATGGACTGGGATTTCGCATTTCGAATCGCTAACTATTGGGCGATGGTATTTTGGGTTGTTCTGGCCTTTTTCCCCCGCAAACCATTGACGATGTCGTTCATCATGTATGGCGGCATTGGGGTATTGGCGCTGTCCTATGTCCTGTTACTCGCCAATTTGTGGAGCGGGTGGATGGACCCCGGCGGGGCGGTAACACAGGTTGATTTCGCCCGGCTGTCGGGGATTATGGGCATGTTCGCGACCAAGGGGTGGATGGTACTCGGCTGGATACATTATCTGTGTTTTGACCTGTTCGTCGGGCTGTGGATCGCGCGCGATGCGGATGGCAAGGGAATCGGTCGCATCTGGCAAGTGCCGGTTCTGCTGGCGACCTTCATGTTCGGCCCGGTCGGCCTGTTGCTCTGGCTGATTGTGCGCGAACCCGCTGCGCGACGCACCGCGCGGGGATAGCGCGATGATATTTGGGCATTAGCTCGCGGCGGGGACGCTTTCCTCTGGCGTCAAATCCATCCGCTCGATGGTCAGTTGCGGGTCGCGGCAACGCAGCATGCTGCCGGTGCAATCATTGCGGTAATGCGCGGTCAAGGTATAACGTTCGACCATGTAGAAACCGGGACTGCTAAGGCTCGCTTCGCGGCGCAGTGGAGTATATCGGCGCGACTTGATCGAATTTTCGACCAATTGCACCCAATTGCCGCCACCGGTATCGCGCAACACCTCCACATCGCTGACCCGGCCATCGGCGTTGATCCAATAGCCGACATCGACCCAGCGATTGTCGACGCCTGGGCTAAGCCGCTGCAGCGCGGCATTATTGCTGATCAAATCCTCTGGATTATTGGTCCGGTCGGGCAGGGCAATGGGTTCGCCCGAAATCAGCAGCGGGCGTGCTGCCCCCTCACCATGGGTAAAACGCGCGATTAACGCGTTGGTGCGCGTCATATCCCCTTCTTCGCGTTCATAGCGGGCGAGCGTCACATCCGCGACCAGCGCCAGATCAACGCCGACACTCGCGCCATCCCCCGCGATCTGCGCCAAGGCTGCGCGCGCGGCGCGCACGCGCGATGCACTACGCGCGGCCTTGTCGACCGACATGTCGAGCAGCGCCGTGCGGATAGTTGCAAAAGCGGCGATGCGCGGTTGGTGGAGCGCCGCTGCATCGCGCGCAACATCGCCATATCGGCCGCGCGCTTCATCCGCATAACCAAGACGGCGACGCGCGTCCGCGACCTCTATCCGCGCGGCGAGTACGCGTGCGTCATCGGCCCCAAACGCCGATTCGAGCGTTTGGCGCATATCGCTGAGGGAAAACATATATGCCTGTGCCTCCCCCAAATGGGCGGCGACGCGGGCATTGGCGCGTTGCAGATCGGAAACCTCGACCGGGAACTGCCCATCAAAACGGCGATTGCGCCCCAAGGACGCGAGCATGGTTTCGCGGGCATGGCGGTAATCGCCCGACACAAATTGATTTTCGGCATGCGCCAGCGTCAGGCGCATATCTTCATCCGGCGGGCAGTGGCGCGCCAAACAAGCCTCCAGCGCGCGGCGCGTATCGTCCGCCGATTGCGCGGTGACGACAATGTCGCGCCCATCATCATTTTGCGCAGCCAGTGCGGCGATGGGGGCCGTCATGATGATCAGCGCGAAGGGGGAAAGCCGCAGCAAAATAGGGCGCATAGTCGTTCCTAGGATATTTCTGCCAATGTAGCGGTGCTTTTACGATAAAATTGTTCGCGCCACAAGATGATGAGGCCAGATGCAATGATGATTGGCGCGCCCAGCCAAGTCATCGACCCCGGTATATTACCAAAAATCTGCCATCCCAATAGGATAGCCCAAATAAGGCTGCTGTAATCCATCGGCAAAACCAATGCGACGGGGCCAAGTCGCAAGGCAGATGTCAATAATATTTG
>CAUJJQ010000064.1 GCA_963205285.1 Pseudomonadota bacterium
TCAGAAACCTGTTCATTATAGCGTTCGATGAGTGCGACTTCGGGCGTCGCCACGTCGAGGATGGAACCGCAATATTGGCAGGCAACGCTGACGGAATAGCCTGCCGCGCGCATTTCGACGCTGCCGCCGCAATTGGGGCAATTGACCGCCTTGGTCGCTGCCGACGGCGCAGGGTTGACCGCCGCGCTCGGCGCGTTTTGGTGCGTCGCACCCGCGTCCCATGGGCCAGTTGTCGGCGGATTATCTGCCCCCCCACTCATCGTCATGCCGCCTGAAAACTAGGGGGCGTCCACCCCTCTATACTGCGCAGATTCCATGCCTTTAGGTCGGCGAGTGAAACGACGTCGCCGATATAGAGGCTCGCGCCATCATCATCCCGCTGGAAGGATGCAATTTTGCGCGTGGACGAACGGAAATCGGCGCTCATAATCGACCAGTCGCTGCCGCAGCGAAAGGGCAGTTCCCCCTCACTCGCCAAAATTTGAGCTGTTTTAATGTCGGTCGCGGTGAAACGGACGCCGTCGAGGTCGAACGCATCACCGACGCCGGGAGTCTGCCCGGCGGCATAGGTGGCGATTTGCGGCAGATTCAACCCGTCCAGAGGCCGTTCGCGGGTCAACATATAATCGCCCATCGCCTCCCCCAACCAGGCGTTCGAACCATCGTCAAACAACAGCAGCCATTCATTCCAGCTGCCATCCGACCAGCCCCAGCGGATTCGCCCAACTACCGAAAAATGCACCCCATCGTGCGCCCCTTGCGTCCCCAATTGGATGGGCGACACATCAAAGGGCAAAATGGCAGCCTGTCCGATATTTTCCAGCGCGCCATCACGGCGCACCACGGTCGAACGACACGCCGCGCATATCTTTACCGGCAGGGCGGGTGACGACCAGTTCAGCGGTGCGCCGCAATTGGGACAGGCAGCCGATTCCATGGGTCTGGCTTATTTGACGCGCGACAAAATGTCAGATTTTTTGGCGTCAAACTCCTCCTGACTAATCGCGCCGATGGTCAGCAATTTGTGCAGTTTTTCGATGAGGGCAAAGGGGTCTTCCTCTGCAGTTGGCGCTGGCGCCGCAGCGGGCGCTGGCGCTGCGGGCGCTGCCGGGGCAGCGGCAGGTTGCGGGGCCATGGCGCTGGCCATCGCGCTCGCCATCGCCGCGCCCGTCGCGGCACCCGCGCCAAGTCCGGCAAGGCCGCCTTCCTGATTGGCGGCATCGCGGATCGCCTCTGCCGTCTGGAACTTGGTATATTGGTTGAGGTCGCCGACCACGCGCATGGAGGATGCACGGTCGAGATATTCCTGCACATTTTCGGGCAGTGAGACGCTTTCGATAAAAAAGCTCTGCACTTTGAGGCCCCATTGCGCCAGCTGCTTGCTGACCTCTGCCTTCAGCACGTCTGACATCAACTGCTGGTTGGCCGCAAGGTCGAGGAAGGCATGTTCCGAACCGCCAAGCCCGGTGGCAATCGCGGTCGCAATCGCCGAACGCAGTTGCGGTTCGACATTTTCGACGCGCGTTTTTTCAGTGGTCCCAACAATCGTCGCCATGAAGGATGCGACATCCTCCACCCGAAAGCTATAGCCGCCAAAGGCGCGCAAGCGGATGGCGCCAAATTCCTTGTCGCGCACGGTCACCGGCTGGGGCGTGCCCCATTTCAGGTTGATCTGTTCTTTCTGACTGAAAAAGACGACATCGGACTTGAAGGGGGATTTGAACCCCTTGTCCCAGTTCATCAGCGCGGTGAGCAGCGGCAGTGTCTGCGTGTTCAGCGTGTACATGCCGGGGGTGAAAATATCCGCAATCCGCCCTTCGTTGAAAAAGGCGGCCAATTGCCCTTCGCGCACCGTCAATTGCGCGCCGTTCTGGATTTCACGATCCTGCATGGGATAACGATAGGCGAGGTCACCCGCCGTTTCGGTCCAGTCGATGATGTCGATGAACTGCTTGGTCAGAAAATCGAGAATAGCCACGGGTCAGTCTCCTTTGGACAGGTGGCACATGAAATGGCCCCGCTCTGTCCGGCGTCAAGTATCTGCTGTGTTATTTTTTTAATACAGGGGCGACCCGTTGCAAAGCCCCTTCTGCCCTATCGCCGCCGCGCGGGCAAGATACCCATCGTCTTGGCGATGATGCCGAGCATCACTTCATCCGCGCCACCACCAATCGAACCCAGCCGTCCATCGCGGTAGGCCCGGGAAATGCGGCTTTCGTCCATAAAGCCCATGCCGCCCCAATATTGCAGACAGGAATCGGCAACCTCGCGCTGCAGGCGCCCACCCTTTAGCTTGGCCATGGATGCAAGGCGCGTCACATCCTCCCCCGCCACATGCGCGGCGACACATTGCCATGTCAGCGCGCGCAGCGCGGCAACTTCGGTGGCGAGTTCGGCAAGGCGGAAATGGATGACCTGATTGTCGAGCAGTCTTTGGCCAAAGACTTTGCGCTCACGCGTATAAGCGATGGTGTCGTCGATTATCCGTTCGCACCCGACGACTGAGGAAACGGCGGCATAGAGCCTTTCCTCCTGAAACTGGAGCATCTGATAGGTAAAGCCCGCGCCCTCTTCACCAATGCGGTTGGCGACGGGCACGCGCACATCGTCAAAGAAAATCTCCGCCGTGTCGGACGAATGCATGCCCATTTTCTTGAGCTTGCGGGCGATGGTCACCCCCTTGGCCCGCTGCCCATTTTCCTTGAGCGGAACGCAGATCAGCGATTTATTGGCATGAAGCCCGGATGATGCATCGCCGGTATTGGCGAGCATGCACATCCAGTCCGCCTGCGTGCCGTTGGTAATCCACATTTTGGAACCGTTGATGACATAGTCATCGCCATCGCGCCGCGCGTGGGTGCGAATCGCCGCGACGTCCGACCCGGCATGGGGTTCGCTGACCCCAATACAGGCAACAAATTCCCCGGTGAGGGATGGGGATAGGAAATTGCGCCGCACCTCGTCCGAACCGAAGCGTGCCAAAGCGGGGGTTGCCATGTCGGTATGCGCGCCGATGGCCATGCGCACCCCGCCCGCGTTGATGCTGCCAAAGGCTTCGTTGGCGACGCTTGCATAGCTGTAATCCAGCCCCAGTCCGCCAAATTCCACCGGCTTGGAGATGCCGAGCAACCCCAGCTTGCCCAATTGTCCAAAGACCTGATGCGCGGGGAAAATCCCCTCCTCTTCCCATGCATCGACAAAGGGGTTGATAAATTCACCGACCGCGCGCTCGACGGTGTCGCGCAGCGCGGCATGTTCACTGGTCAATTGCATGGGGCGAATAATCCATCGGTTAGTGCGGAACCATAAAGCCTTATCGCCTCTCGCCGGGGCATGGTCCCGGCCCAACGGCGCAATTCGGTCGCTGAATTGACGCTGGCCATCAGCATCTGACTGGCGACCAGCGGATCAACGGCATGGATGCTCCCTTCGCTAATCCCGTCAATCATCGTCCCGGCAAAGCGCCGCGCCATCCGGTTGCTGGCGTCGATCACATTGGCGCGAAACCCCTGCGGCAGCGCGGCGAGCGCCGACATCCGCAACAGGGGGCCATGGTCGGAAAATTGGATGGCGAGCAGGCGCAGCAAGGATGACGCCAGATGGTCCCATTGGTTGATCCCGTCCCGGTCGGTCGCTTGTTGGATTTCGGCAACCAGCGCAAAACTGCGCGCAAAACAGGCCATCACCAATTCATCCTTGGCGTCCAGATGATGGTAAAAACTGCCCTTGGTGACATTCAGTTCGCTGGCGATGCGATCCACCGATGCGCCGCGATAGCCGCGTTCGTTGATGAGGCGCGTGGCAGCGAGCAAGAAACGGTCTTGCGCGGTCATCGGCGCGGGCGCTTCGCCAAGGCGGGTTTCACCGACCCCCGCCATCCAATCGCCGCCCCCCCCCACAGGGCGCAGACCAAGGGTAAAAACCTCCATCATCCGGGCATGGACGCGGTCATAATCGGCAACATCGTAGCGTACGATCCACGCGGGCAACCAATATAGGTTTTCGATAAGAACATGGGTGCGCGCGACGCCGAGAGCTTTGGGGACAGGCGCGCCCGCCGCATCGGTGAAAAAGCTGCGCACCCGGCGCAAAATGGCACGATAACGTTCGGCAAGCGCGACGCGCACCGGATCATCCATCGAACGAATGTCGGACAATACGGTTATTGGCCGCGCTTCACCCAAATGGACACGACGCTGCCGTTCGATGTGGATGGCGGTCAGCGCCGAAACGCGCGCGCGCGCATCCTCCGCCGCAGCTGCTTCATCCACCATCGCCTCTATTTCCGCGAGCGCGCGGTGATAGCAGGCGAGCGCCAGATCATCGCGCCGCCGGAAATAATAGGTAATGCTGGCGGTGTTGAGGCCCACCCGTTCGGCAACCGCGCTCAGCGTCATGCCCGCGGCACCCACTTCATTGATCAGCGCCGATGCCGCATCCAAAATCTGTTCCTGCCGTTCCTTGAACCGGCGCGTTTCGCGCGCCACATTGTCACTGGCCGGGGCAGATTTTGTTTTGGGCTGGTTCACGCAAACAGGGCCTTTAATTCACGTTTCAAAATCTTGCCATTGGCGTTGCGGGGCAATGTTTGGGCACAGAAATGAACGCGTACCGGCACTTTGAACGCGGCGAGATGTTGGCGGACAAAATCCTGCAACTCGCCCTCGCTCACCGTCATGCCCGCACTTAAATGGACAACCGCTGCCGGTTCTTCGCCCAAAATCCGGTGCGGCAAACCAATCAGCGCTGCATCGCTCACCGCCGGGTGCGCGTACAATATATTTTCGACTTCTGACGAATAGATATTCTCACCCCCCCGGATAATCACATCTTTGGCACGGTCGGCGATGTAACAAAAGCCCTCTTCATCCAAGCGTGCCAAATCGCCGGTACGCACCCAGCCATCAACAAATGTTTCGGCAGTCGCATCGGGTCGGTTCCAATATTCGATGACGATTTGCGGGCCGCGCGCCCATAATTCGCCAACTTCGCCGACCGACAGTTCTTCCTCACCCGCCACATCCATTATCTTAAGGTCGCTAACCGGCACGGCAGGGCCGCAGCTTTCCGGACGATGGAGGTAATCTTCACCGCTGTGGCTGGTGACGGTCGCCATCGTTTCGGTCATACCCCAGCCGTTGCCCGGCATCGCGCCAAGGTCGCTGCGGATACGACGCACCAGTTCAGGGGCGGAAGGCGCGCCGCCATAGCTGATCGATTCGAGGCTGGAGAGATCATATTTGTCGCGGTCAGGATGTTCCAAAATCTGCCACGCAATCGTCGGCACCCCACCGGTCGCCGACACTTTTTCGCGTTCGATGAGCGCGAGCGCCGCCCCTGCGTCCCATTTGCGCATGAAAATCAGCTTGGAACCAGACGCCAGCGTCCCCATCAACGTTGCCGAACAGGCGGTGACATGAAAGAGTGGAATGACCGTCAACATGGTGCGCGGGGCGGGTTCGGGCACCGGCTCGCCGCGCCGCAAATATCCGCGTGCGCCCGCATAAGCACCCGACAATATATTGGTCGTCAGATTGCGGTGGCTGCCCAGCGCGCCCTTGGGCGTGCCGGTCGTCCCCGATGTGTAAAAAATCGTCGCCGGATCATCGCTGGCGATAGCGATTGCGGGCACAGCCATTTCGGGCAGATGCGTCCAAGCGGACGGCGGTCCAATTATCGCGTCCAGCGTTTCACTGCGAGCCATATCGTCAGTATCACCGCGCGCGACGATCACCGCCTCGACATCGAGAAGCGAAGCCATTTGCGGCGCGATGCGCGCCAGCCGTTCGCCATCGACGAAGATCAGGCGGCTACCCGAATCGGCGATGCCGAATTGCAACTCGCCGCCCGTCCACCAGCCGTTGAGCGGAACGATAATCGCGCCCAGCGCAGCGCCAGCAAAAAATATCACCGGCCATTCGGGCAGGTTGCGCATGGCAAGCGCGATCCGGTCCCCCTTGGCGATACCGCGCGCCGCCAGATTCTGCGCCAGGTGCGCGACTGCCCGGTAAAATGCGTCATAAGTGATACGGTCATCATCGAGCACGCAAAATTCGCGCGTGCCAAATCCGCGCGCATGTTCGAGCAGCGTGACGAGGTTGGGCGGCGCATTTTTCCACACCCGCGTCGGCACCCCGCGAATGGCCACCTCCTCCATCTCAAAGGGCATGCCGGGCGCACACAAGGTGCGTTCAACCGCCTGTAAGGACATGGCCGGCCATTTTGCCCGCTGCACCGCATCACCCATTGCGCACCCTCTCCCGCTCTTATGCCCCATGGCTATACCGAAGGCGCGACCAAATCGAGCAAATTTTTAAAATGGGTATGGTGCAGCGCATCATGCTGCGATAGGGGGAGCATCCTCCCGCCAACAACAGGTATCCCATGTCCGAAAATATTACCGGCCCCGCCCCCACCATCGAAGGCCGCGTCGAACAATTATTGCAATTGCTCGATGTGCGGCAGGCCGCGCCATTGACCTATATCGGCGCGCGTCAGCCGGGCGGAAAGGGTCGCGTCTTTGGCGGACAGGTTATTGCGCAGGGGCTGATGGCCGCTTTGCGCGAAGTGGAGCGCGACCGGCTGCTCCATTCGATGCATTGCTATTTCATGCGCGCGGGCGACGAACGCGAAGAGATTCGCTATGAAGTCCACCGCGATTTCGACGGTGGCAGCTTTTCGACCCGGCGGATCGTCGCCATCCAGTCCGACCGCCCGATATTGACGATGACCGCATCCTTCCACCGGCTGGAGGCAGGATTTGACCACAGCGAGCCCATGCCCAACGTCCCCGAACCCGAAGCGCTGCTGGGCGAAGGTGAATTGATAGAGGCGGAAACCGACCCCGAAACCGCGGCGCTTTTGTCGCGTTTCCGCCTGATGCGGCCGATTGAAATCCGCCCGGTCGAACGCCGGTCGCTGATCAACCCCAGTCCGCGCCCCGCCATCAGCCATTGCTGGGTGAAATTGGGTGCGCCGATTGGCGATGATATGGCGCTACACCGCGCCATCCTTGCCTATGCCAGCGACATGATGCTGCTGTCGACCTGCACCCTGCCGCACGGGGTCAACTGGCGCACGCCGGGGATGATGAGTGCCAGCCTCGACCATGCGGTGTGGTTTCATGCCGATGCGCGGGTCGATGACTGGCTTCTATATGCAATGGACAGCCCATGGGCCGGGCATGGGCGCGGCTTTAACCGAGGGCGGTTTTTCACCCGCGATGGACAATTGGTGGCGAGCGTCGCGCAAGAAGGGCTGATCCGCCTGCGCCGCCCGCTCAACAAAGACTAGCCCGAAATCGTCGAGCCTCCATCGACCACGATGGTCTGGCCGTTGATATAGCTGCCCGCCGGAGCGCCGAGCAGCAGGGCAGCCCCCGCAATCTCGTCTGGCATGCCGATCCGCCGCATCGGGTGCATAGCGTTGTATCGCGCTTCCACGTCCGGATTGTCCCACAGGGCCTTGGCAAAATCGGTACGGATAAGCCCCGGTGCGATGCAGTTGGTGCGGATGCCATATTGGCCATATTCAACCGCATAATTGCGCGCCAACTGCATGTCTGCGGCCTTGGACACGCAATAAGCGCCGATGGTCGTCGAACCCTTTAACCCGCCGATGGAGGAGATGATGATGATCGCCCCGTCGCGCTTTTCCATCATATCGGGCAGGCACAGCTGCGCCAACCAATGGTTGGACAATATATTATTGTCGAGGATTTTGCGAAACGCCGCATCCTCCATATCGCCCATCGGCCCAAAATAGGGGTTGGACGCCGCATTGGCGACCAGCACGTCGATACTGCCGAAATGGCGGCGCGCATCGGCCACCATCGCCGCGAGCCCATTCTTGTCCGAGATATTGGCGGCAAGCGCCAAGGCCCGCCCGCCATCACGCGCGTTTATTTCGGCGGCGACTGCTTCGCAGGCGTCCAGCTTGCGGCTGGCGATGACGACATTTGCGCCATGCGCGGCATAATGGATGGCAATTGCCCGCCCTATGCCGCGCGAACCGCCGGTGATGATCGCGGTCTTGCCGCGCATGTCAAACAGAGACATTCTACCCCCCCGTCAAGCACTTGGATTAAGCAGATATTTCTTGCCCGTCGCCTTAGCGGCAATCGCCTGCGCCACATCGGGCCGCACCATGTCGGCAAGGCGGATATCGGCGCTATAGTGGCTGGCGAAAATATCGTTGCGGTGCGCGATGACAAAGGCACGCATGTCGCCCACCTCCTGCGCCGTCAGCGACATCAGATAGGGGGTGAGCAGGAATCCCGAAATCCCCCATTGCAGGCCAAAGCTGCGTGAAAATGTCGTCGGCCCCATGTCGAGCGCGCCATATATATTGACCTGCTTGTGCACGTTGGTGCCATAGATGGAAAAGGGCGCACCCTTTTTGACCTGTGCCGCCTCCATCGCGGTCAAAATCTGACCGGCGAGCGGGCCGCCGCCAATCGCATCAAAGGCAAGCGTCGCGCCAGTTTCGGCCAGCGCGTCGGTGAGTGCGGCCATGAAATCCGCCTGACTGCTGTCCACCACATGGGTTGCGCCAATGTCGTGCAGCAGGGCCGCCTGGTCGGCAGAGCGCACGATATTGACCAGCGGCGCCCCCTCTGCCACGCAAAGCTTGACCAGCATCTGCCCCAGATTGGACGCTGCCGCCGTGTGGCAGATGGCCGTATATCCGCCGCGCCGCATCGTCCCCACCATCGCCATCGCGGTCAGGGGGTTGACGGTGAGCGATGCGCCCTCCCGCGCGGTCGACCCATTGGGCAGGGCTAAACAATCGACGGCCCGCGCGGTGCGGTGGCTGCGATACATCGCCCCACCAAAGGTCGCGACGATTTTACCGAGCAGCGCCTGCGCCTCATCCGACGCGCCCGCCGCGATGACGGTGCCCGCCCCCTCATTACCGACCGGCAATGCCTGCCCCAGCCGCCCGGTCACTGCGCGCGACAGAGCGGACGGCACATCGATGCGCAGACTGGGATGCGCTGCGCCCGCATCAACCCGCGCGCTCGCCATATCGGCAACGCCATAGAGCAGCCCCATGTCCGACGGGTTGACCGGTGCCGCCTCCACCCGGATCAAAACCTCATCCGCTGCGAGCGGCGCAATATCGCGCGGCTCTATACTTACTATGATGCTGCCATCATCGCGCGCAGTGGAAAATAGCGCCTGTGCCGCGCCGGGCGTGTCGTTGCTTGCCATAACCTCTCTCCTCAATTTCCCAGCGATACCAGAGCGGGACGGTAGGCAAAGCAATTTTTTGAAAATTGGTATGGAAACGGCGCCGGTTCAGGACGCGTGCAGCGCCGCGCGCAATTCGGCAATCAGCGCGCCGCTATGGCCGAGCCGCTCCGCCTCCTCCGTCAAAATCGCGTCGAGCGCGGCATCGCGCAGCTTTGCGATATGTTGGGGATCCATCGCACGGCCCCGCACGGCTGAACTAGCGATAATATCAAACAAGCGTTCAGCGGCGTGGAGCCGCCCCCACAGATAATCATTTTCGCGGAACGCACGGCTGAAGAACGCGCCAAAGGCATTGAACTGTATCCCCTTCAATGTCGCCGTCGCGCCGCCCGAACGCAGCCGTGCAGCATCCTCCGGCGAAATACGGTCGATCTTGATCGGGTCAAATTCCCCATCCCCCTCCCCCTGTAACAGCGGCAGGGTCGCGGCGTCATAAAAGGGGAAACCCAGATAGGCGGTAATCATCGCGCGGCGCGCCTCCACCGGCAGCGCATTGAACGCTTCGGCGAGCAAAATATCCGCTTCGGCATCCATTTCCGCCAGCGCGCGGTGCGCGGCCACTCGCGCCACCCAGTGCGCCGGATCGTGCAGCACGTCGCCCGCCGAACCATCGGGTGGCAGGTCAGCATAATGGTCCCGGCCATCGCGGTCGAGGTAGAGGCCGAGCACCCGATAAATGGCATCGCGCGCAGATTCGGCGGCATCCACCGGCACACTGCTGTCTGCACCCGCCACCGCATCGAGCCGCCGGGCGAGCAGGCGCATACGCCGCACCCGATAGCCAATGTCATGGTCACGGAAAAAGGCGACCATCGCCGGGTTCTCGCCACGCCCGGCGCGCATCTGATCGACCCCGGCACCACGCACCCAGCCCCAGATTGCCGCGCGATAGGGCTGACGCTGCATCATGTCGTCCACCCCTGCCAAATCGGCGGCGAGGTTCGCCAAATCTTCCACCACCAGCGACAATTTCACATGACCATAGGCGGCAAATGCATATCCGCCCTCCCCCGACGCGCGGGCCTGCGCCTTGGCGCGCCATGCGGCAAGCCGCGCCGGCGTTGGCCGGTCGAGAAAAAAATTGCGCCCGACCGCTGCCGCCACCCGTTCGTCGACATCATTGCCCAGCGATTCCAATATGTGCCGCATCCGGCGGATACGCGCCGAGAGATTTCCAATCGCCTCCACATTGTCGCGGATCGGCTGTTCGCGCGGAATGTCGGACATGGCGCGCAATATAGTGCCGAAAAAGCCCGGCATGGCACCCGCGCCATCGCCGCCCTTTTTACCGTCACCAAAGCTGAATGCACGCCGCCCCGGCTTGGGGTCGATATAAACGAAGCGCCTGTCCACCTCGCGCCGGGCGGGGCGCTGGCGCAGCGCAGCAATCGCCGGTTTGAAGGGCGCGTTGGCAAGCACCGATCCATCGATCAACACACGTTCGTGCACCGAACAAATGTCGCCCTTGCACAATTGTGCCGCCAAAAATGCGTTGCGTTCCGGCCAGTCATGCGGCGGCTTTGTGCCGCGCGCTGCCAAGGCCCGGTCCATCTCTGCCGCCGAAAAGGGTGGGAAAGCTCCCGGAAAGCTCGCCGTCGCGCGTGCCGCAAA
>CAUJJQ010000065.1 GCA_963205285.1 Pseudomonadota bacterium
TGGTCGGCACCCGAAAATGCCGCAATTCGGGCGGCAGATGCCGCGCAATTGGCGCGCATCGACCAGATGCGCGGCCAGGGGGGTGGTCAAGGCGGCGGCGCGCTCGATTATTTTCGCTGGATCAACCAGCCCGAAACGCTGCGCAATGCCATGGACATCGACCATCATGCCGCCGTGCGCGCGGCGCAAGATGGGTTGATCATACGGCGCTATGTCGGCTGGTGGGAAACGCGCAATTTGCGCATGGTGGCCAATATCCGCGCGACAATGGTTGGCCACCCCGGCGCGCGCGTCCTCAACATCGTCGGTTCGTCGCACAAACCCTATTTCGACAGCTATCTGGGGATGATGGTTGATTGCGATATCGTCGATGCCATAACGGTTTTGCGCTGAAAACACGCTTTCCTCCCGACGCCCCCCCAACGCCCCCAACGCCCCTCGCCAATATCGTGCAGCGCTGCTATGCTCGCTGCCATGCAATATGTAATCGCTGATCAGGAAAACGCGCTGCGCGACGGCACGATTAAACTCCACGGGCCCGATGGTTTTGCCGGGATGCGCCGCGCAGGCGCGCTGGCCGCCGCCGCGCTCGACATGCTTGTCCCCCATGTGGTGCCCGGTGCAATCACGGCTGAGTTGGACAAATTGGTGCTCGATTTCGTGCTGGCGGCGGGCGCGGTTCCGGCGACCGTCGGCTATCGCGGCTATGCCCATGCCAGCTGCATTTCGGTCAACCATGTCGTTTGCCACGGCATTCCATCCGAAAAAACGCTGAAAGATGGCGATATTGTCAATATCGACATTACTGTCATCGTCGATGGCTGGCATGGCGACACCAGCCGTATGTTCCTGATCGGTGATGTGCCCTTGCGCGCGCGGCGGCTGGTCGACGTCACTTATGAATGCCTGTTGCTCGGCATTGAACAGGCGCGCCCCGGCAAGCATGTCGGCGATATTGGTGCCGCGATTCAGGCGCATGCCGAACGGCAACGATATGGCGTGGTGCGTGATTTTTGCGGCCATGGTCTGGGCAGATTGTTCCACGACGCCCCGGAAATTGTCCATTTCGGCCGTCCCGGCACCGGGCCGGAACTGCGAGCTGGCATGTTTTTCACCATCGAACCGATGATTAATCTGGGCAAGCCGGGGGTCAAATTGCTCGACGATGGCTGGACGGCGGTGACCCGCGACCGCAGCCTGTCAGCCCAGTTTGAACATAGCATCGGCATTACCGAGGATGGGTGTGAGATTTTCACATCCAGCCCCGGCGGCTTCGACCGCCCGCCCTACTGAAGCTGGATTGCCCCAAAAACGGGCATAGGCATGGGCTTTGCCGGATTTTGCGGCAGTTGTGCTGCTGCGTCGGACATTCGTCGCACGCAAATCTGCGCCGGCGAGAATGGCACAATATCTGCATATCGGATTTTAGCAGCGCGCATGCCCCCCGTGCGCGACCCATTTGGTGATTGAGGATCCGCATGAAAAAAATTGAAGCCGTCATCAAACCCTTCAAACTCGATGAGGTGAAGGAAGCACTGCATGAGGTGGGGGTTTCGGGCATCACCGTCACCGAAGCCAAGGGCTTTGGTCGCCAGAAGGGGCATACCGAACTTTATCGCGGCGCCGAATATGTCGTCGATTTCCTGCCCAAGGTGAAATTGGAAGTGGTGGTCGATGATGCGCTGGCCGAACGGGTGGTCGAAGCGATTGCCGCCGCCGCTCAAACCGGCCGCATCGGCGATGGCAAGATTTTCGTCAGCAGCATCGAAAGCGCGTTGCGGATACGCACCGGCGAGCGCGACAGCGACGCACTTTAGGTCATGTTACATTCGGCCCTGACGGCCTGCAAATGGGGCCGTTTGCGCGTCCCGGTGCACACAAGCACGCTGCGCTCCGGTTCGCAAAATGCCCGCATTTTCGTCACGTCATCCCCCAAATGTAAAATAACCTAATCCCGCCTGAAATTACTCCAATACAATAAGGACGTTCGCACCATGGCTAATAGCCCCAAAGACATTCTGAACCTGATCGCCGAGAATGAGGTGGAGTGGGTTGACCTGCGTTTCACCGACCCAAAGGGCAAGTGGCAGCATCTGACGATGACCGCCGCGCTGATCGACGAAGACCAGCTCGAAGACGGGTTGATGTTTGATGGTTCATCGATCGAAGGGTGGAAGGCGATCAACGAATCGGACATGATCCTGAAACCCGACCTCGACGCGGTGCACCTCGACCCGTTCAGCGCGACGCCGATGCTCGTCATTTTCTGCGATATCGTCGAACCATCGACGGGCGAACTTTACGCGCGTGACCCGCGATCGACCGCCAAGCGCGCCGAAGCCTATGTGCAGGCGAGCGGCATTGCCGACACCATCTATGTCGGCCCCGAAGCCGAATTCTTCATGTTCGACGATGTCCGTTTTGAAAATGGCTATGCCGCGTCGGGTTACAGCATCGATGATATCGAACTGCCGACCAATAGCGCGCGCCAATATGAAGGGGGCAATCTGGCTCACCGGCCGCGCGCCAAGGGTGGTTATTTCCCCGTCGCCCCGGTGGACAGCGCGGTCGATATTCGCGCCGAAATGGTTTCGACGATGCGCGAAATGGGGCTCAACATGGACAAGCACCACCATGAAGTGGCCGCTGCCCAGCATGAATTGGGCCTGACCTTCGATACGTTGGTCAAGACCGCCGACAATATGCAGATTTACAAATATGTCGTCCATCAGGTCGCGCAAGCCTATGGCAAGACGGCAACCTTCATGCCCAAGCCGATTAAGGATGATAATGGCAGCGGCATGCACACCCACATGTCGCTGTGGGCAAAGGGCAACCCGCTGTTTGCTGGCAATGGCTATGCCGGATTGTCGGACACCTGCCTCTATTTCATTGGCGGCGTTATCAAACATGCCAAGGCATTGAACGCCTTCACCAACCCGTCGACCAACAGCTACAAGCGGCTGGTGCCGGGTTTTGAGGCGCCGGTGCTGCTGGCATATTCCAGCCGCAACCGTTCGGCGTCCTGCCGTATTCCCTATGGCGCGGGGGCCAAGGCCAAGCGCGTGGAATTCCGTTTCCCCGACGCGATGGCCAACCCCTATCTCGCCTATGCGGCCTTGTTGATGGCGGGCCTCGACGGGATTGAAAACCGCATCCACCCCGGTGATGCGATGGACAAGAATCTTTATGATCTGCCGCCCGAGGAATTAAAGGATGTGCCGACCGTTTGCGGTTCGCTGCGCGAAGCATTGGAGGCGCTCAGCGCCGACCATCAATTCCTGCTCAAAGGCGATGTATTCTCCAAGGATCAGATTGACGCCTATGTCGAACTGAAATGGGCCGAGGTTTATCGCTGGGAAATGGCACCCAGCCCGGTTGAATTTGACATGTATTACAGCGCCTGATCGCACAAAAACGCCAAAAACGCGGGCGCGGGCAGAGATGCTTGCGCCCCATTTTTTGGCCTATCCCAATATCATGACGTCAATTTTGCTTGCGGGCGGGCGCGCTGCGCCATAGCCTTGGCCGATGATGAACTGGCTCCGCGCAACTGCGCTCTTCACCCTTTTGGCAATATCGAACAGCGCCTATGCCGCCGCGTCGCCCGCCGAAACGCGCATGGCCCGCTATGTCGCCACTGACCGCCCCTATGGCGAAGCGCTGCTCGAACGGCTGGTCAATCAAAATAGCGGGACGCTCAACAACGAAGGGGTACGGATTGTCGGGCAGATGATGCGCGCCGAGTTGGAGGGGCTGGGTTTCACCGTCGAATGGATTGATGGCACGCCGTTCAACCGCGCCGGACATATTATCGCAACCCATGTTGGCAATGGACGCGGCAAACGCGTGCTGATGATCGGCCATCTCGACACCGTGTTTGAGGCTGATTCCCCTTTTCAACGCTACAGCGCGGCGGGCAATATCGCGACGGGGCCGGGCGTTGGCGATGACAAGGGCGGTCTGGTCGTCATCATCGGCATTTTGCGCGCGATGCGGGATGCCGGCACGCTGGCCAATGCCGATATAAAGGTGGTGCTGACCGGCGATGAAGAACGCATGGGATCGCCGGTTTCGCTGTCGCGTGGTGATCTGGTCGCGGCGGCGCAATGGGCCGATGTCGCGCTGGAATATGAAAATCTGGTGCGCGACGCGACCCATGATTATGGCACCATCGCCCGCCGTTCGTCGAGCAATTGGCAAATCAATATCCATAGCGAAACCGGCCATAGCAGCGGGATTTTTAGCGACGGCGTCGGCTATGGTGCGATTTATGAAATGGCGCGGATTTTGGACAGCTTTCGCCGCGAACTGCGCGAACCCAATTTAACCTACAACGTATCATTGGTTGCAGGGGGCACGCCTGCGCAATTTGATACGACGCTCGAACGCGCCGATGGGCGCGGCAAGACCAACATCATCCCCGCCGATGCGGTGGCGCGCGGTGATTTGCGCAGCCTGACCGTTGAACAGGATGCCCGCGTGCGCGCACGGATGACCGAAATCGTCGCCGCGCACCTGCCGGGCACGAGCGGGGAGATTGTCTTTGACGATGGCTACCCGCCCATGTCCCCGACCGCGGGTAATCAGGCGCTGCTCGACCAGCTCAACCTGGTCAATCGGGATATGCGCTTGGCCGAAATGCCCGCACTGCCACCCATTCGGCGCGGTGCGGCGGATTCGGGCTTTGCCGCCCCCTATGTCGATACGTTGGGCGGGCTTGGCCCATCCGCCGATGGCAGCCATGCGGTGGGCGAAACGCTGGAACTCGACACGATACCGCTGATGGCGCTGCGTTCGGCGGTGCTGATCACCCGCCTGTCGCGCCAACCACGTCTTGTGCGCTGAAATATCGGCCATTTTGCGTGAAAAGGGTTGCACCTCGCAACCCATTGCCGCACTTTGTGGCATCCAGAATCAGGTTTTTGACGGGAGTATGTGATGGGCGATTATCTGCGACATTATATCGGCGGCCAATGGGTCGATAGCATCGGCGGCAGCGCCCATGACGTCATCAGCCCCTCAACCGAGGAAGCGTGCAGCCGCGTGGTTTATGGCACCAGCGCGGATGTCGATGCCGCGGTTGCCGCCGCGCGCGCCGCATTTGACAGCTTCTCGCAAACCAGCCGCGAAGAACGGCTGGCGCTGATGGGCCGGATTGTCGAGGAATATAAAAAGCGTGCGCCTGACCTTGGTCGATCGATGGCAGAGGAAATGGGCGCGCCGGTCAGCTTCGCGATGACGGCACAGGTTGGCGCGGGAATGGGCGGCTTTTTGGGCACGATGGAGGCGCTCAAAAACTTTGAATTCAGCGAAAATCATGGTGCCTACAGCACCCATTATGAAGCGATTGGCGTGGTCGGCATGATTACGCCATGGAACTGGCCCCTGAACCAGATCGCGCTCAAGGTTGCGCCCGCTTTGGCCGCGGGCAACACTATGGTGCTCAAACCATCCGAAGAATGTCCGGGTAATGCGGTTATTTTTGCCGAGATTTTGGACGCAGCGGGCGTGCCGGCTGGCGTCTTCAACCTCGTCCTTGGGGATGGGCCGGGGGTCGGTGCCGCAATTTCCGCGCACGGCGATGTCGAGATGGTGAGCTTTACCGGTTCGACGCGTGCGGGCATCCTCGTCGCCAAAGCCGCTGCCGACACAGTAAAGCGCGTCCACCAGGAATTGGGCGGCAAATCCCCCAATCTGGTGCTGCCCGATGCCGATTTTGCCGCGCATCTGGCCCCGACCGCGATGGGCCCGCTGGTCAACACCGGGCAAAGCTGCATCGCGCCGACGCGCATTTTGGTGCCGCGCGAACGCGAAGCCGAAGCCGCCGGTTTTCTGGCGGCTATGTATGGCGCAACCCCGGTTGGCGACCCGCTGAGCGAAGGGGGGCATCTGGGGCCGGTGGTCAACAAGGCGCAATATGACAAGATTCGCAGCCTCATCCAGTCCGCGATTGATGAAGGGGCAAAGCTCGAATGTGGGGGCACTGACCTGCCCGCCAACGTCAATCGTGGCTATTATATCCAGCCAACCGTCTTTTCCGGCGTCACCCCCGACATGCGCATCGCGCAGGAGGAGATTTTTGGCCCGGTCGCGACCGTCATGGCCTATGATAATCTGGAACAGGGGATCGAGATTGCCAATGACACCGCCTATGGCCTGTCGGCGGTGATTTCGGGTGATCCGGCCAAGGCAGCCGACATTGCGCCGCGCCTGCGCGCCGGGATGGTTGCGGTCAACAATTGGGGCCCGGCGCCCGGCGCCCCCTTTGGCGGCTATAAGCAATCCGGCAATGGCCGCGAAGGAGGTCTCCACGGCCTCAAAGACTTTATGGAAGTAAAGTCGATTTCGGGTCTCTGACGCCGCATATCCACTTTCCAACCAGCAAGACGGGGGCGGCCAAAACCGCCCCCCTTTTTGCTATTTGCCGTTCCGACGGAGCAGAAAAATACCATGGTCGGCGAATAAATTGGCCGCCGCCGCGCTGCGCCGCCGCTCCCCGCTCAAGAACCATTGCCCGTCAATCGCAATATCGCGTTCGGCGAGCAGGCTGCGGAAATCGTCAATCGTCACATGGTGGATATTGGGCGTGTCATACCAGCGTGCCGGCAATTGCCGCGTCACCGGCATCCGTCCACCAAAGGCGAGCGCGAGGCGGATCCGCCATTGGGCAAAATTGGGAAAAGAAACAAAGGCTTGGCGCGCAATGCGCAGCAATTGTTCCACTACAAGGTCTGGCCGCATCGTCGTCTGCAATGTCTGACTGAGAATGGCGTAATCGAACGCGGCATCGGGATAATCGGCAAGATCGCTATCGGCATCGCCCTGAATCACCGACAGCCCGCGCGCCACACAGGCCGACACGTTGGCAGGGTCAATTTCCAGCCCGCGCGCGTCCACCCCCTTTGCGCTGCGCAAATGGTGGAGCAGCGCGCCATCGCCGCAGCCGACGTCAAGAACACGGCTGCCCGCGCGCACCGCATCAGCGATTGTGACCGCCGGTAAGCGAAGCGAGTGGGGCAGTCCGTCCGCTGCGATCGAGCCCGGGCCTGTCGAGCCCATCGAGCCGCCGAGCACGTTCGAGCAAATGACGAAGAAGCGGTTGGTGTCGATTGGGCGTCCTGGCCCGACGATCCGCGGCCACCAAGCGGGGCGGCCGGTGATTGGGTTTGGGCTCGCCACGAATTGATCGCCCGTCAGCGAATGACAGACGAGAACAGCGTTGCTGCGTTCCGCGTTCAGTGACCCATGGGTTTCAAACGCCACTGTGAGCGGCGCCAAAGCTTCGCCGCTCGAAAGCTGCAATGGCTTCGAGACGTCAAAGACGAGCGAACGTACGCCGCCTGCTG
>CAUJJQ010000066.1 GCA_963205285.1 Pseudomonadota bacterium
CGGCCTTGCCTGTCAATCGCGCGCGTGGAAAAAGCGGCGGCATGAACAGAATAACACGCAACAACCGTAACGCCGCTCCGCAAAGCGGCAAATTCGTCCGCCTATGGGGTCGCCATGCCGTAACAGCGGCCATGGCCAACCCCGCACGCACCATCCGCAAAATCTGGGCTGTGCGCGAAGTTTTGGCCGAAATGCATCTGCCGCCAACCGTTCAGATTAACCCGTCGGGCAATGGTGACTTAACCGCGCTCGTGCCGCCCGGTGCGCCGCATCAAGGCATAGTGGCGGAGGTGGAGCCGCTGGACGAACGGTGGATTGACGAGTTCCTCGACCTTCCGGTGGAGGACAGGCGGCCGATCATCATCCTCGATCAGGTAACCGACCCGCAAAATGTTGGCGCGATCCTGCGGTCGGCCGCCGCCTTTGATGCGCATGCGCTGATTACACAGGACAGGCACAGTCCGCCCGAATCGGGGGTGATTGCGCGCGCTGCATCGGGGGCGCTGGAAACCATGGCGTGGCTGCGCGTCGTAAATCTGGCGCGCGCGCTCGACCAATTGGCCGAAGGCGGGTTTTGGCGCATCGGGCTGGATGGTCGGTCGAGCAACAGCCTGTCGAGCGCGCTTGGCGGCAATGTCCGCCCCGCATTGGTCATGGGCGCAGAGGGCGCGGGGTTGCGCCCCAACAGCGCCGAACATTGCGACCAACTGGCAAAATTGCCGATTTCGCCGCGTATGGAAAGCCTGAACGTATCCAACGCCGCCGCGATTGCGCTTTATGCGGCGGCAGAAATGCGGGGTGTTTAGAGTCTGATCCGAAACCATGTTTCGGATCGTTCGGCACCAGCCCACTCCCCCACCCGGCCTCCCATAAGATACGATCCCGTGGGTGGCCGGGTGGGGGAGTGGGCCGGAGCAGCACCCGAAATTCGCACGTCAGCGAATTTCGAACAATATGTTTAATCTTCGGGCGCGATGGTCACTCGCAGTCCGTCAAGTGCCTCGGCAAAGCGGATCTGGCACGACAGGCGGGATGTTTCGTTGCGAAACGCGCTGGAATCGAGCAGGTCGTTTTCATCCTCGCTCATCGGCGGCAAGTCACTGGCAAAGCCATCATCCAAGTGGACATGGCAGGTCGCACAGGAACAGCAACCGCCGCATAGCGCCAGCAATTCGTCAAAGCCGGCATCGCGGATATTTTCCATCACCGACAGGCCGGTATCGCCCTCTATCACTTTTTCCGTGCCGTCGCGGGTGACGACAATCAGCTTTGCCATGCCAGCAGATCCTTTGATTTCATTTGATCGCAAATTTCGGGGTGTGACGCCCAGTTCGCGGCTGGCTATGCGTAAGGCATCGAGGCGAATCAAGCCGAAAAGGACGGGCAACATGGGTATTTCGGCGGCAAATTTACGCAAATCACTCGATGCGCTGGCGATAATCGACAAAGATATCGCGCGCGCGATCCAAAATTGCGGATATCCCGAACCACGGCTGCGCCCGCGCGGCTACACCACTTTGCTGCGCACCATCGTCGGACAGCAGGTGAGCGTCGCCGCCGCCGCCGCCGTCTGGAACCGGCTGGAGGCCGCTTTGGGGAGTGATTGCCCGGCCGACAAATTGGTCGCCACCCAATTTGATGCACTGCGCGCCTGCGGTCTGTCACGCCAGAAACAAGGCTATGCGCGTTCGCTCGCTGAAATGACGCTGGCGGGCACACTCAATTTTGATGCGCTGCCAAAGGATGATGAGGAGGCCATCATACTCCTCACCCAAATCAAGGGGATCGGACGCTGGTCGGCGGAGATTTATCTGCTGTTTGCGGAAGGACGCTGCGACATCTGGCCGGCGGGCGACCTTGCCGTGCAAGAGGCGGTGGGGCGGATCAAAAAACTCGACGCGCGCCCGACCGAAAAGGCGCTGCGTGCCATGTCGGACGTGTGGCGGCCGCACCGTGGCGCGCTCGCCATCTTTGCCTGGCACAGCTACAATATGGTGGCGATTTAGAGACGGGGCCAGGAAAAGGGGCCAGGAAATCCCGACCCCCTTCCTTTTACGTGACGAACTTTGATTAGAAGGAGAAGCCAAAGGTCGCACCAAAGGTGCGCGGTTCAGCATAATAGCCCCCAGCATAGCCCAGCGGACCAAAGTCAATCCCACGGGCAAAATCATGCCCATTGGTCAGATTTTTGGCCCAGACCATCAGGCGCGCTTCCCCACCCGCGAACGGCATGTGATCGAGTACCAGTTGCGCGTCAATTGTGTCCCGATCATCGCCAAGCAGCGCGTCGTTAAACGGCGACGAAATGGTATTATTAAAGCTGTAGCGACCGTCTTCGTGCGTATAGCTGACGCGGAAACGCACTTCGGCATCGCCCCAGTTGATCGGGAAAGCGACATTGGCACCGATGTTGGCGGTAAAGGGTGCCACATAGCCGCCATTGGCAACCGATGCGATATTGACGATGGGGTTCGCCGGGTTCACTGGCTGCCCCGCCATCAAACGGGCAAAATCCACGTCAACATAACCAACCGACCCATCGATCGAGAAGTTGCTGTTGAAACGAGCATTAAAGTCCGCCTCAATCCCCGTATAATTGACCTTACCAGCGTTGGTAATCCGCGACTGGAAAGTGCCGGTGCCAGTCAAAACCGGAACGATCACCGCCAGGTCATCATATATATTGCGATATGCTGCGACGTTCAGCGTCAAATGACGGTCGAACAATTCGCTCTTCACGCCCAGTTCGAACGATGTCACCGATTCCGCATCAAAGCTGGGGATGACAAACGTCCCAGGTGCGGCGGGATCCGACGCATTAAAGCCGCCCGAACGATAGCCAGTCGCCGCGCGGGCATAGACGCTGATATCCGGGTTGAATTCGTAGCGCGCGATCAAATTCCAGGTAAATTTGCTGAAGCTACGATTGCCCAATTCCGGCGTCGCCAGCGGCGCTGCACCATTTTGCAGACGGATGATCGACTTGGTATCCCAAGTATAGCGCCCGCCGGCCGTCAGGCTGAGCCCACTGTCTCGCCCACCCGGATAAAGGGTGAACTGCCCATAGATGGCGGTCGACTCTGCAGAAGCGGTGTAGTTAAGGACGGCAGGGGTCACCACCAGGCGGTAACGTGCCGGGTTGGCAGCAACGAACGATGGGCCGAGCGCCCCAAAATTACCGAGAAAAATGCCGTTGGTGTCGAGCACGAAACCGCTGGTTTGCGGGTTAAATTCCGAACCCTTTTCCCAGAAATAGAAGCCGCCGACGATCCAGTCGAGATTGTCTGTGTCGCCCGAAATTTCCAATTCGGTGCTGAACTGGTCGTGCTCGCGATCATTCGACGTGTTGAACAAGTCCGCCGTCGTGGTCGGCACCGGCGATGCCGCAATGAACGGACGCGCCGCCGCCGGAATTGACGGGATGAACTGCAACAGTCCGACCGGCATGCCATTGAACAAGGTGGCGTTGCTGAACAGCGGGCTGGTGAAGGAACCCATGCCGTCGAGGTCGCTGTTCACATATTCGCTGTCCCAACTGCGGTAACCCATGGTCATCTTGACGGCGAATGGCCCAAAATCGTTGGAAACCTGCAAATTGTGGCCCATGATTTCGTCTTCTGCATCACCGTTGGTGTTGAGGCAGATGGTATCGCGATAAACCCTCGTCGGCGCGGCGAGCGCGGCGCATGCCGGGTTTAGGAATGTGACACCCGCCAGAAATGGCGCAACGGGCGCCTGCTGCGTTTGCACCACCGGCTGACTGTCAATTGTAACCGGCG
>CAUJJQ010000067.1 GCA_963205285.1 Pseudomonadota bacterium
AAAAACGCGACTGGTTGGTGGAAGAAGCAGGGGAGGGGACGGTCGGCGACCTCGTCCTCGCTGAAATGGCAGGGCGGCACGGCGTGCGGGTCACTGAACGGCTGGGTGACCCCTTTGCCCCGCGCGCATTATCGCTCATCGCGATCCATAAATATGGCATCCCGCACCATTTTGCCGAAGCGGTGACGGCAGAGGCTGAGGATGCTTCGCGCCTGTCGATTGCCGATGCGACCCGCGAAGATTTAACCCATCTGCCGATCATCGCCATCGACCCTGTGGACGCCCGCGACCATGATGATGCGATTTGGGCAGCACCGGATGATGATGCCAGCAACCCCGGCGGCTGGTGCGCGATTATCGCCATTGCCGATGTGTCACACTATGTCCGCCCCGGCGGCGCACTGGACAGGGAGGCGGCACGGCGCGGCAACAGCGTCTATTTCCCCGACCAAGTGGTGCCGATGTTGCCACATATATTATCATCAGGGGTCTGTTCGCTCAAAGCTGGCGAAGACCGCGCCGCCATCGCCTGTCATTTGCGCATCGATGCCAAGGGTAAATTGCTGTCGTGGCGCTTTGCCCGGGCGCGGGTGCGGTTGGCGGCCAACATCGCCTATGAAAAGGCGCAGGCCGCGATTGATGGTGCGGCAGATGCGGTGGATGCCGCGCTGGTGGAAGGGGCGCTGCGCCCGCTTTGGGGCTGTTGGGCCGCGCTCAAATCCGCGCGGGATGCGCGCGAACCGCTCGACCTCGACCTGCCCGAACGGCAGATATTGCTGGATGACAAGGGGCGGATTGCCAGCGTTGCGCTGCGCGAACGGCTGGACGCACACCGGCTGGTGGAGGATTATATGATCGCCGCCAATGTCGCGGCGGCCAAGGCGTTGGAGGCGAAAAAGGCGCCCTGCATGTACCGCGTCCACGAAGTTCCGGCGCGCGAGAAATTGGTGACGCTCAAGGAATATCTCGCCACCATGGGACAAAGTTTTGCGCTGGGTCAGGTGGTGCGCCCCGCCATTTTCAATGCGCTGATCGCCCGCGTCGACGATGCGGATGAACGCCGCCGCGTGATGGAACAGGTGCTGCGCAGCCAGACACAGGCCTATTATGCGCCGGTCAATGCTGGCCATTTCGGACTGGCGCTGGGCAGTTATGCGCATTTCACCAGCCCGATCCGCCGCTATGCCGATTTAATCGTCCATCGTTCGCTGGTGGGGGCATATGCGCTCGACAGCGACAAGCCCAATGTCGCCAAAATCGCGCTCAGCACGCGATTGTCGGACGAAGATGCGGCGGGCATGGCGCGGCTGGGTGAACGTATCTCCGCCGCCGAACGCCGCGCGATGGAGGCGGAGCGCGAAACGCTCGACCGCTATGTCGCAGCATATTTGTCCGAACATGTCGGTGATATTTTGCCCGTGCGCGTCACCGGCGTGCAGAATTTCGGGCTTTTCGCGACGATTGAGGGGCTGGGCGGGGATGCCTTTGTCCCCCTCTCCATGCTCGGCAGCGAATTTTTCCACTATGACGAAGCAGGCCAAAGCCTGCGCGGCAGCGATAGCGGCGATATTTTTCGTTCGGGGCTGATGCTTGATTTACGATTGGTGGAGGCTAATCCGCTGACCGGCAGCGTGATGATGGCGCACCCCGATGCAGATGGTGGGGGCAGGCTGCCCGGCAAAGCGCGCGGGCGGGCGATGCAGGGCAAGCGCGGCCGGCCCAAAAATATCCGGCATCAGGGGCGGCGGCGCTAAAGTGATTTCGAGTGAAATGGAACATTTCACGGCTCGGAAATCACGGAAAACAAGGATAACTAGAGCCTGTTTTGATTCAATCCGATCGAAACAGGCTCTAATTGCTAACTCAGTCTATCTAGCTCCGCATCGCTCAAATCGCCGGGCACCAGCATGACGGGCACCGGCAATTGCCCCGCATCATGGCCGGCAAAATGCGCGACCAGCGGGCCGGGCGCGCCGCTCGCCGCCATGCCAAGGACAAGCGCCGCTATTTCCCCATCCTCTGCAATCAGGGTTTTGACGATCTGCGCGGCATCCCCCTGTCGCACGGTTTCGCGCGGGGTGATGCCAAACGCCTCAGTCAATCGCGCGGCGGCGGCGGCGGCAACCGCTTCGCCCTTCTCGCGGGCCTCCGCCTCTATTGTTGCTTGCACCCCGCCCCAGGCGACAAAGGCTGGCTTGTCGGTCACCAGCAGCAAATGGACATTGCCGCCGGTGCGCGACGCGCGGCGACCGGCAAAACGCTGTGCCAGCGCTGATTCCGCGCTATCATCAATTACGACGAGGTAGGTGCGCATGGCAGACCCCCCTTTCCCCTGTTCGACCCCTTGTGCCCAAGGTGCGGCATAGAAAGATTAAACGCAAGCGCCGGTAAAAAATCGGATAAAGGCTTGACCAAAGCCTGCTAAAAAGCTGGAAGGACGCGAGGCGCATGGGGGGAGTATGCCCGCCATGCCGTAACGCCAGATAGGATAGCGCAGATGGCGATCGAACTTAAAATGCCCGCCCTTTCCCCGACGATGGAGGAAGGAACGCTCGCCAAATGGCTGGTCAAGGTGGGTGACAGCGTCAATTCTGGCGACCTGTTGGCCGAAATTGAAACCGACAAGGCGACGATGGAATTTGAAGCGGTCGATGAAGGGGTTATCAGCAAGATATTGGTGCCGGAGGGGAGCGAGGGCGTGAAGGTCGGCGCGGTCATCGCGCTGATCGGCAGCGATGCCAGCGATGTGGCGAGCGATGCGGCACCCGTGGCAACGCCTGCGGCAGCAACGCCGCCGCCCGCGCCCGTAGCCAGCGCCCCGCCGGCACCCGCCGCTGCCCCCACGGGCGAGCGGATAAAGGCCAGCCCGCTCGCCAAGCGAATTGCCGCAGCACGCGGGGTTGATCTGGCGAGCCTGTCGGGAAGCGGCCCCAATGGCCGGATTGTGAAGGCAGATGTCGAGGCTGCGGGCAGCGCAAGCGCTGCTACAGTCCCGGTTGCAGCGGCAGTTCCCGCCGCCACCGCGGCGAGTCCGGCAACCGCCCCCGCAACGAGCCCGGCTATCCCCGATTTCGGCATCCCGCATGTCGATGAAAAATTGTCGGGAATGCGCAAAACCATCGCCAAACGGCTTACCCAATCGATGGCAGAGGCACCGCACATCTACCTCAGCGTCGATGTCCAGCTCGACGCGCTGCTCAAATTACGGGGCGAACTCAACGCGGGCCTTGCCGATCGCGGGGTCAAATTATCGGTCAACGACATGTTGATAAAGGCGCTGGCGCTGGCACTCGAAGCGGTGCCGCAATGCAATGTCAGCTTTGGCGGCGATGTGCTGCGCCAATATCAGCGCAGCGACATTTCGGTGGCGGTCAGCATCCCCGGCGGGCTGATTACCCCCATCATCACCGATGCTGCGTCCAAAAGCCTGTCGAAAATTTCGACCGAAATGGCCGAACTTGCCGAACGGGCAAAGGCGGGCAAGCTACAACCCCATGAATATCAGGGGGGCACCGCCTCCATCTCCAATATGGGGATGATGGGGATCAAACATTTCACCGCCGTCATCAACCCGCCGCAGGCGATGATTTTGGCGGTCGGGGCAGGGGAAAAGCGCCCCTATATCGTCGATGATGCGCTGGCCATCGCCACGGTGATGACGGTGACCGGCAGTTTCGACCACCGCGCCATCGACGGTGCGGACGGCGCACAACTTATCAAGATATTCAAGCAATTGGTTGAAAAACCAATGGGTTTGGTGGCGTAAATGTCCAACTATGATCTTATCGTCCTTGGCAGCGGCCCCGGCGGTTATGTCGCCGCCATTCGCGCGGCGCAGCTTGGCCTGAAGACCGCGATTGTCGAGCGGGAGAATCTGGGCGGCATCTGCCTCAATTGGGGCTGCATCCCGACCAAAGCCCTGCTGCGTTCGGCAGAAATCCTGCATTATATGCAGCATGCCAAGGCTTATGGGCTGGCGGCGGACAATATCCGCGCGGATTTGGACGCGGTGGTCAAGCGTTCGCGCGGGGTCGCCAAACAATTAAATCAGGGCGTCACCCACCTGATGAAAAAGAATAAAATCACCGTCCATATGGGCGCGGGCAAATTGACCGGGCCGACCAGCCTGACGGTTACCAGCGACAAAGGCAGCGAAAATCTGACTGCCAAACATATCATCGTCGCGACCGGCGCGCGCGCCCGCGACCTGCCCTTTGCGCCTGCGGATGGCAAACGCATCTGGACCTATCGCCATGCGATGGTGCCCGCCGAAATGCCGAGCAAATTATTGGTTATTGGTTCGGGTGCGATTGGTGTAGAGTTTGCCAGTTTTTACAAGGACATGGGTGCCGAAGTTACCATTGTTGAAATGCTCGACCGTGTGGTGCCGGTGGAGGATGCCGATGTCTCTGCCTTCCTCGAAAAGGCGCTGAAAAAACAGGGCATGAACATCCTGACCGGCGCGGGTGTCCAATCGCTGACCAGCAGCGCCAGTGGGGTGCGCGCCGAAATCAAAGACCGCGAAGGCAAGGTTCAGGCAAGTGATTTCAGCCATGCGATTGTCGCCATCGGCATTGTTCCCAACAGCGAAAATCTGGGGCTGGAGGGGCTGGGCGTCGCGATGACCAAGGGGCATATCAACACCGACCCATATTGCCGCACCAATGTCCCCGGCCTGTGGGCGATTGGCGACATTACCGCGCCCCCTTGGCTGGCGCACAAGGCGAGCCATGAGGGCGTCATTGCCGCCGAAGCCATCGCCGCTGAACTGGGCAATAAGGATGCTCACCCCCACCCGATGGATGCCAAAAACATCCCCGGCTGCACATATTGCCACCCGCAAATCGCATCCGTCGGCCTGACTGAGGAAAAGGCAAAGGCGGCGGGACACAAAGTGCGCGTCGGCAATTTTCCCTTTATCGGCAATGGGAAAGCCATCGCGCTGGGCGAGGCGGAGGGTTTCGTCAAAACCGTTTTCGACGCCGACAGCGGCGAATTGCTGGGTGCGCATATGGTGGGGGCCGAAGTGACCGAAATGATCCAGGGCTACACTATCGGCAAGACCGCCGAACTGGTTGAAGGCGACTTCATCCACAGCGTTTTCCCGCACCCGACGATCAGCGAATCGATGCATGAAGCGGTGCTCGCCACCTATGGGCGCGCTATCCATATCTGATCGTCAAATCCTGATTGCGGCGAAACTCTCCATCGCCGCATGCATCGCGCTTGGTCTTGCGGCGCATACGGGTTGGCTGCACCTGATCGACCTTGCCGTTGCCCGCGCGTTCGGCCTGACCGGTGCCAGCCCGCTTGCCCAGCCGATGATTTGGGTCAGCGCGGTGGGCGGGGGCACATTGCGCTGGATCTTGGTCAGCCTGCTGATCGGCATATTGTGGTGGCGCATCAGCCGCCACGCCGCCATCGCCATGCTGATCGCCGCGCTCGGTTCCAACATCGCGTCAAACGCGCTCAAAATCGCCTTTGCCGTGCCGCGCCCCGATTTGCTCCCCCACCTCGACCCGGTCGGCAGCCCCAGTTTCCCCAGCGGTCATGCGACCAATGCAGCGGCGGTTTATATATTGCTGGCCCTGCTGGTGCCGCCGCGCTGGCGCGCAGGCGCGATGACTGCTGCCATCGCCGCCATGCTGATCAATGGCACATCGCGCATGATGCTCAACGTCCATTGGGCGAGCGACATATTGGGCGGCAGTCTGCTCGGCACCGGCTTTGCGCTGCTGGGCTGGTTATATGTCCGGCGCGGGCGGGCAAACCCCAACTAAAGCCTGTCCTACCCGGCATGTTTTTGCCATCCTGCATGCCAGATGATTCAAAAGGGGTT
>CAUJJQ010000068.1 GCA_963205285.1 Pseudomonadota bacterium
TATACCCGCGAACAGGAACAATATCTGGGTATGTGTCGACGTTGGCGCGACATTCCCAAGCCCACCATCGCCATGGTGCAGGGTGCCTGCATCGCGGGCGGGCTGATGCTCGCCTGGGTGTGCGACCTGATCGTGGCCAGCGAGGATGCTTTTTTCCAGGATCCGGTGAACCCGTTAATGGGGATTCCGGGAGTCGAATATTTCGCCCATGCATATGAATTGCCGCCGCGCGTCGCCAAGGAATTTTTGCTGTTGGGTGAGCGCATGAGCGCCGAACGCGCCGCACAATTTGGCATGGTCAATCGCATCGTCCCGCGCGATGCGCTGCACGAAACGGTGGCGGCGATGGCGGCCAAGCTCGCCAAACAGGACAGGCTGGGCAATTGGCTGACCAAGCAGGCGGTCAACCATGTTGAGGAATTGCGCGGCAAGCGCGCAGCGATGGATGCGGTTTTTCACATGCACCATTTCGCGCATGCCCAGAACGATCTGGTTAAGGGGGACAGCATTGCTGGGGTCAGCGGCAAAAGCGCCGCAGCGGAAAATAAAAAGGCGGGCTGATGGCTGACCTTTCCACCCCGTTGACTGAGGCGCTCGGCTGTCGCCACCCAATCATCCAGACCGCGATGGGCTGGATTGCGGACGCACATCTGGTGGCGGCAACCAGCAATGCGGGTGGTTTTGGCTTTTTGGCCGGGGCTGTCATGACCCCGCCGCAACTGGCCGAAGAAATTGCGCGGCTGCGTGACCTGACGCCGCACAATTTTGGTGTGAACTTCCACAGTTTTCAGCCGGGTGCCAAAGAAATTGTCGCCACCATCCTTGCCAACAAGGATCGCGTCGGCGCGGTCAGTTTCGGGCGTGGCCCCGACGCGCGGATGATCGGCGCGTTCAAGGATGCGGGCATCAAATGCATCCCCACCATCGGCGCGCTCAAACATGCCGAAAAAATGGCAGCGTTGGGCTGCGACATGGTGACGGTGCAGGGCGGCGAAGGCGGCGGGCATACCGGCAGTGTCGCCACCACCATTTTACTGCCGCAAGTGATCGATGCGCTCGACATTCCGGTAGTCGCGGCGGGGGGCTTTTCGGACGGACGCGGCTTGGCTGCCGCGCTAGGCTATGGTGCCTGCGGTATCGCCATGGGCACGCGTTTTCTGATGACCAGCGACAGCCCAGTGCCGACCGACATCAAACAACGCTATGTCCGCGCGGCGGCTGGCGACATATTGGTCACCACCAAGGTGGATGGCCTGCCGCAGCGGATGATTTTGAACCGCGCGCTGGCCCGCATCGAAGCATCAGGCAAAATCGCCATGTGGGCACGCGCGCTGGAGGCGGGGGTCGCCATGAAGCGTGCGACGGGGGCGAGCTGGGGCGACATGCTGCGCGCCGCGCGTGCAATGACCAGCCATGGTGATTTGACGCTGCCGCAGGCGATGCTCGCTGCCGCCGCACCGATGCTGATCCAGCGCGCGGTGGTGGATGGCGATGGCGATGGCGGGTTGATGGCGACCGGACTGGTTGGCGCCCGGATCGATGATCTGCCCGATGTCGCAACCCTCATCGAAAATATCATGGCAGAGGCGCAGGTGCGCATCGACGCGCTCACCCGTCTGCGCGAAGGAAAGGGGGAATAATGCCCATCCACTGCACCATCCGCGACCGGATCGCCGAAATCGTCTTTGACGTACCGCCGGTCAACGCCTTTGACAGCCAGACCTGGCTGTCGATCCCCGACATCATCACCGCAGCGGGCAAGAACCCCGACGTTCACTGCATCCTGATCCGTGCCGAAGGGCGCGGTTTCTGCGGCGGCGTCGATATAAAGGAAATGCAGGCACACCCCGAACGCATCACCTTGCTCAACCGTGGCAATTATCTGACGTTCAAGGCGGTACGCGATGCCGAAGTGCCGGTGGTAAGCGCGGTGCATAAGTTCGTCATCGGCGGCGGCATTGGCATTTGCGGGGCGAGCGATGTCATCATCGCGGCGGATGATGCCTATTTCTCCCTGCCCGAAGTGGACAGGGGTGCGATGGGCGGGGCATCGCACCTGTCGCGCATGTTACCGCTGCACAAAGTGCGCGCCGCCTTTTTCACCGGCGGCAATATCCCGGCGGCGGAAGCATATCGCCTTGGCGCGGTTGAAAAAATCGTCGCACCCGATGTGCTGGTTGATGAAGCACGCGCATTTTGCGCGATCATCGCGGGTAAATCACGCAAGGCGCTGGTGGTTGCCAAGGAAGCGCTGAACGGGCTTGAACCGCGCGATGTCGACAGGGGTTATCGCTGGGAACAGGGCTTCACGCTCGAAATGTATATGCACGAAGACAGCCAGAAAAGCCGCGACGCCTTTGTCGACACGGGCAAGGCAGCAACATTCTGATGCACCTCCACTTCACCCCTGAACAAGAGGCTTTTCGCGCCGAAGTGCGCGCCTGGATGACGCACCATGTGCCCAAGGAACCGCTCATCACGCTCGAATGTCGCGAGGGATTCGAGCAGCATGTCGCGTGGGAAAAAACGCTCGCCAGCGGCAATTGGGGGATGGTGACTTGGCCCAAGGCCTATGGTGGCCGTGCGCTTGACCTCATCCAATGGCTCATATTTGAGGAGGAATATTTTGCCGCCGGTGGGCCCAACCGCGCCAATCAGAACGGCATCTTCCTGCTTGGCCCGACCATCATGGAATTTGGCAGCGACGAACAAAAGGCGCGTTTCCTGCCACCGATGGCGGCAGGTGAAGTCATTTGGGCGCAAGCATGGTCCGAACCCGGCGCGGGCAGCGACATGGCTGCGATCCGTTCGACCGCCATCCGCGATGGCGACCATTATGTCATCAACGGTCAAAAAACCAGGAG
>CAUJJQ010000069.1 GCA_963205285.1 Pseudomonadota bacterium
GTGCAGGCCAATATGGACCCGCAGCACCGCGACCGTATAGCCTTTATGCGGCTGGTTTCGGGCGAGTTCCGGCGGGGCATGAAATTGACGCCATCAGGGTCGGGCAAGCCAATTGCCGTCCATTCACCGATCCTGTTTTTCGCGCGCGAACGTGAAATTGCGGACACCGCGGAACCAGGCGACATCATCGGCATCCCCAATCACGGCACGTTGCGCGTTGGCGATAGTTTGACGGAGAAAACGCCGCTGCGCTTTACCGGTCTGCCCAATTTTGCGCCGGAAATATTGCGCCGGGTTGCGTTGAAAGACCCGACCAAGACCAAGCAACTCCGCAAGGCGCTCGACGATCTGAGCGAGGAGGGCGTCATTCAGGTTTTCACGCCGGAGGTTGGCGCGCAGATGATTGTCGGCGTCGTCGGGCAATTGCAGCTCGACGTGCTAATTGCACGGCTCGATGCCGAATATAAGGTTGCAGCCTCGCTCGAAGCATCGCCATTTGACACCGCGCGCTGGATCAGCGGGTCAGCGAGCGCCATCGACCAGTTTGCCAGTTTCAATCGCGGCAATATGGCGCGCGACCGCGACGGCCACCCCGTCTTCCTCGCCAAATCGGCGTGGGATGTCGGCTATCAGGCCGAACGCCACTCCGACATCGCCTTTTCCGCGACCAAAGAACGCTGAACAAGAATAGGGGCGAGGTTTACACCTCGCCCCTATTCTTGAAGCGGAGGCAGGCAATTCACCTGCCCCCCCCCCACCGGATCATCCGTTTAGAAATTAAACGTCGCGGTCAGGAATATCTGGCGCGGGTTGCCGTAGAATGCGGTTAGCGTCCCTTCGCGGCCGAGCGATGGGATGGGCAGGCCATTGCCGCCCAGCGTCGGCACGCCGGTGGTCGGATTGCCCGCGATAAAGCTGTAACCCGATGTGCGATATTGCTTGTCGGTCAGATTCTTACCGTAGAGGCCAATCGACCAGCGGTCATTGGGTGCGTTGTAAACCACCGATGCATCCCACAAGGCATAGCCGGGTTGGTCGATATAGGGGCTGGGGATTTCAAACTGATAGGTGCGGCTGCGATAGGACAGGGTCGTCCCGACATTCAGCCGACCATCACCCAGTGGCGTTGCATAGGCCAATGTGCCGCTCGCCGTCCATTCGGGCGTATTCTGCACCTGGCGGAACGGCGCAACATCGGTCGGCACACCGCCGATGTTGGCAACATAGCGGTCAAACTGCGCATCAATATAGCCAAGCGAACCCATGAAGCTCAACCGATCTTCCGGCGTCATCAAACTGTCGCCCAGCCGCGCATTCCATTCCAGTTCGAGCCCCTTGAAGGTTGCCTTACCCGCGTTGGAGGTGACGCCGCAGAAACTGGGCAGGCCGCCAACGGTGCAGGCGACCGAACCCGGAATCTGGATGTCGGTGTAATTGGCATAGAAACCGGCAAGCGCGATATAGAGGCCGGGCAGGACATTGCCCTTATAGCCCAGTTCATAGCTGTCCACCCGTTCGGGACGGAAGCTCAGGAAGGCTGCGACTTCGGAATCGTCACGCACGCCATTGCCGTTTAGGTCGGGCGCATTGGCCCCAACCCCGCGCGGGTCAAAGCCGCCGCCCTTAAACCCTTGGGAGAAGGTCGCGTAGATATTATGGTCGCGATTGGGCTGGTAAGAGACGGTAACGCGCGGCGTAAAGGCTTGGAAATCGCGCGAACCGGCGAAATTGGTGCTCGCCGCACCAAAGGGAATGCCCGCCCCACCAAAGAAGGGCGAACCGCCACCCAGATAATTTTGCCGCAAAATGTCAGCGCGCCGTTCGTCCCACGTATAACGGCCGCCCAACGTCAGGCTGAACTGATCGGTAAAATCATAGGTAAATTCGCCAAAGATGGCATAGGTTTCGGTATCCACCTCTGCATCGGTAAAGGCGGTCAGCCCGGCAAAGGTGGTGAACAACCTGACGTCAAAGGCGGTGCGTGAACGCGCGTCGAGATAGTAAAAACCGACCAGTCCCGACAAAGGCCCCGCATCCACCAGCAATTGCACTTCCTGGCTGATCTGTTCGTTGAAATAGACGCCAGGCACATCGACATCGACGGCGGGCAGCGCGTCAAAATCGATCGGTGTATAGCTGTTATCCTTGCGCCACGCGCTGATCGACCGCAACGTCAGTGCATCGCTAAGGTCGATCGAGACGTTGAGCGCAGCGCCATAGGCCTCGATTTTCTGATCAGGGTCGCTGAGGGCACCGCGCGTATCATATACGTCGCTGAGAACCGGTGCACCCGATTGCAGGCCGGGGATAATCCGATGGCCGCCGCGCGGGTCGCTGTTATCGCGGGTATAATCACCGGTCAGGCGGATCGAAACGGGTTCGCCGTAGCCGCCCAGTTCCAAGGTGCCGCGTGCGGCCCAAATATCCTTGTTGTAATTTTCATCGCCGGTGGTGAGGTTGTCACCAAAGCCACCGCGCGACAAGCGGGCAAAGCTGACACCAGCACGGAAAATGTCGCCAATCGGTGCCGACGCCGTCAAAACCCCGTCAGCCTGATTATAGCTGCCATAGGTGCCGCGCAGACGAAATACCGGCACTTGCGGCAGCGAACGGGTCACATATTTTACCGCGCCGCCAATGGTGTTGCGGCCATAAAGCGTGCCCTGCGGCCCGCGCAGCACTTCGATACGTTCAACATCATAAATGTCGAGCACGGCAGCCTGCGGACGATTGAGATACACATCATCGAGGTAGATGCCGACACCCTGTTCAAAACCCGACACCGGGTCTTGCTGCCCGATACCGCGAATGAAGGCCGACAGCGTCGAATTGGTTGCACGCGATGTTTCAAGCGTAGTGTTCGGGGCCAAATTGCCGATGTCGGTAATGTCGATGGCACCACGTTGTTCCAACTGCTCGCCCGAAAAGGCGCTGACCGCAATCGGCACGTCGATCAGGCTTTCTTCGCGCCGCCGTGCGGTGACGATGATGTCGCCTTCGGGCGAATCGTCATTGACGACAGCTTCTGCGCCCGTGTCCTGCGCCAGTGTCGGCGTCGCAACCAGCGCGCCAAACGCCACCGATGCCAGCGCCCAAATGCGCAGATGATTTCGTGCCAATGCCATGATAGCTCTCCCGTCCCGTGGGTTTGGCGCAACCACTTGCGCCATCTGATATGCCGCACTAATGAAAGTTGAACCAAGTTTCAACTTTGGACTGGCCGAAGGGCAGCAGGAGCGTCAATTTGACCAAAGAGCGTGTCCAGTTTGCAACAAAACAACGCACCGACAAGGTGGCAAAGTCGGCTGAATCGGCAACAGAAAATGTCGATGGCAGCCATATGCCGCGCACCCAGCGCGGGGTGCGCACGCGCAACGCGCTGATCACAGCGGCGGCGGCGGAATTTGGTGAAAAGGGTTTTCACGAAGGGTCAATCACCGGCATCACCCAGCGCGCCGGCGTGGCTTTGGGCAGTTTTTACACCTATTTCGAATCGAAAGACGCAATCTTTCGTGCGCTTGTCGCCTCCATTTCGGGCCAAGTGCGCGATTCGGTTGCCCCCGCGCTGGCCGAAGGGCGCGACGCCATCGACACCGAATTGGCGGCGCTCAAAACCTTTCTCGCCTTTGCGCGCGAGCATCGCGAACTATACCGCGTCATCGACGAAGCCGAGTTTATCGACCCCGATGGCTTTCGCCGCCATTATGAGGGGGCGGCCGGCCGCATATTGGCCCGACTGCGCAAGGGGGCAGACGAAGGCTCCATCCGCGCCGATGTCAGCGAAATCGAAGCATGGGCGATTATGGGGATGAACGTGTTTCTGGGGCTGCGCTTTGCCGTCTGGGGTAAATCCGAATCGGTCGATACGATTGCCAAAGCCGCCAACCGCCTGCTGGCCCAAGGCGTCGCCCGGCCACAGGATCACAAGGCACCACCAAAAAAATAAACCCGGTCCACCCATCGGATGGAACCGGGTCTAAGTTTGCCATTCCGTCTTTGCCGGTCGGCGCCGAGCATCGACAAGGAATGTCTTCGGGTCGCAAACGCCCACTAGCGTCGTTGACCAAACCCGATGGTGACTATCGTCACACAATTGGTCCGTGTCGCGTGAATTATACGTGAATGGTTCAAAATGGATGCATTTGTGGCAATTTTAACGCGCCCAAACCGGCGACAGCGCCATATTGTCGCGGCCATTGCCCCAAAATGATGGGCGCTGGCCCCGTCCCCGCTCGCTCGATATGTTGCCACATCCGCGCTTCGGTGCCGCTGGTCAGCGCCCACTTCGCCGTTCGTCGGGTTGGCTGGTCACGCGGCCCATCCGGTGAGGGAAAATGGCCTAGCACCCTAGCCCGCCCCGTTGCGGCGGGTGGCTCCGGTTTCTGGTAAGGTTTTGACACCCCCCATCGTCCATCGCCTGAACCCTTCATCGTGCCTGACTTTGGCTGCGCTTTCGCTAAGCCCGGTCCGTGACACGCTGTCCGGTTCGGGAAAAGGATTTTGGCTTGTCGCTGACCACTGCGTCTCCGCCGCCAACGTCTAGTCGCCACCCTTTTCGTGGAAATCGGATCACCCCACCCCTTGCCATCCATGCTGCTGCGCCAAAGGCATCGCATCATCGGGCGGTTCGGTTGCGGTCGGGCTTTCGTCCTTCCGGTAAGAGGGAAGCTGTCATGCCACAGGTGAGTCGCAAAGGGGGCTGATAGCGAATCATCCACATGGTGCATGCAAAACTGTGGATAAGTGGCGAATAGCGCAATTTTATTGCCCGAAAACGTCTACGCCCGCCCCAAATCACCTTTGCCGACTGTGCCGCTGGCTAGTTCGAGCATTTTGTCGAGGCTGTTTTTGGCGGCAAGGCGCAATTCCTCCGCCATCTCGATCCGTGGTTCCAGATCGCGCAGCGCCAAATATAGTTTTTCGACCGTATTGAGCGCCATATAGGGACAGATGTTGCAGTTGCAGTTGCCATCCGCCCCCGGCGCGCCGATGAAATGCTTGGCCGGCATCGCCTTTTGCATCTGGTGGATGATGTGCGGTTCGGTGGCGACAATCAGCGTGTCGCC
>CAUJJQ010000070.1 GCA_963205285.1 Pseudomonadota bacterium
AACGGCAAATCGACGACGACCGCGCTGATCCACCATATCCTTGTTTCGGCGGGTGTGGCGGCGCAATTGGGCGGCAATATCGGTTTGCCGATATTGTCGCGCGCACCGCTGGCCGCTGGAGGTGTCTATGTCCTCGAACTGTCGAGCTATCAGATTGATTTGACCCACAGTCTTGCCGCCGACGTGGCGGTGCTGACCAACATCACCCCCGACCATCTCGACCGTTATGGCGGCGATTTTCATGCGTATGCCGCGTCCAAGGAACGGCTGTTCACTCCGCAGCACAGCGACGGTGTTGCGATTATCGCTTGCGATGATGACCCCTGTCGACAGATTGCCAGTCGCATCCACCACCGCTTGGTGCGCGTTAGCGCGAACGATATGAAGGCGGACGACCAACGCCATTGGCCAGCGTTGCAGGGGCCGCATAATGCGCAAAATGCCGCTGTCGCCATCGCCGCGCTGCGCGCGCTCGGCCTCGACGATGCGGCGATTATGGCGGGCCTCACCTCCTACCCTGGTTTGCCGCACCGGATGGAATTTGTCGGCGAAGTCGCGGGCGTCCGATATTTTAATGACAGCAAGGCAACCAATCCAGATAGCAGCGCCCCCGCGCTGGCCGCTTGGCCGCCAGTGGCGGGCAGGCCGCGCATCCACTGGATTTTGGGTGGCCGCGCCAAGGGTAAGGATATTGGCCCCTGCGCCGACTGGTTGGGCCATGTTGCCCATGCCTGGCTGATTGGGGAGGCGGCGGGCGATTTTGCCCGCGCCATTGGGGACGGCGCGCCGCATAGCCATGCAGGCGATTTGGCGAGTGCGCTCGCTGGTGCGCGTGCGATGGCACGGGCGGGGGACATCATCCTCCTTTCCCCCGCTGCGGCCAGTTTTGACCAATTTCGGGATTTTGAGGCGCGCGGTGATGCCTTTCGCGCGCTGGTTGCGGAAACAGGGGGGCAAGATGGCCAGCCATAGCGATAAAAATGTGCCGATCATTCCCAGCAATTTGCAACATCGGCGCCGGCCGCAACCGCTGTCGCGTGCCGATGCCAGCACGCTATCCCGCTGGTATGCAGAGGTGGACCGCGGTCTCCTCCTCATGATTGTGGGGCTGATGGCCATCGGCCTGCTCGCCGTCGCGGTAGCCAGTCCGGTCGGTGCGCGGGTGGCGGCACGTCGCGGCCATGCGGTGGGCGAATTATATTATCTTTGGAGGCAGATTTTCTGGGTGTGCAGCGGCTGCATTATCATTTTCGTTGTTGGTGTCCGTTCCAAATTCGATATCCGCAAATGGGCGGTAATCGGGACGGTGGTCGGCGTACTCGCGCTGTTTGGCGTGTTGCTTTTGGGGCATGAGGTGAATGGTTCGACCCGCTGGATTGG
This sequence comes from Pseudomonadota bacterium, assembly GCA_963205285.1. Taxonomy (GTDB): domain Bacteria; phylum Pseudomonadota; class Alphaproteobacteria; order Sphingomonadales; family Sphingomonadaceae; genus Sphingopyxis. The sequence continues at coordinate 1,381 of CAUJJQ010000070.1, forward strand.
CAGCGGCCTGTTTCGTTTGCAACCGTCCGAATTTTTGAAGCCCTTGTTTGCAGTTTCGATGGGCTGGCTGCTGGCTTGTGGCAGCGAAGATGAAAAAATACCGGCCATGTCACTCAGTTTTGCAGTCACATTGTTGATCTCTATCCTGTTGATGAGCCAGCCGGACTTTGGCCAAACCGTGCTGATTTGCGGCACTTGGCTGGCGATGGCTTTTATCGCTGGACTGGATTTGCGCAAACTAGGGTGGCTTGGCGGCGCTGCGGCCGCAGGGATGGTCGCCACCTATTTCCTCTATGCCAATGCACGCCACCGCATTGATGCCTTTCTGTTCGGGACAGGTGATGGCGGGCAGGTCGATAGGGGGATGGATACACTGGCCAATTCGGGGCTGATTGGCTCTGGCCCCTTTACCGGCACCGCCAAATTCCGCCTGCCAGAGGCACATACCGATTATATATATTCGGTAATCGGCGAAGAATTCGGCCTGTTCGCCTGCGCGGGCATATTGTTGCTCTATGTCGCGCTGGTCGTGCGCGTGCTGCGCCGCCTGCGCGAGGAACAGGACCAATTCGTCATATTGGCCGGTTCGGGGCTTGTGCTGCAATTTGCTGGGCAGATGCTGATTAACATTGCGGTCAACCTCCATCTCCTCCCCTCCAAGGGGATGACCTTGCCCTTTATCTCTTATGGTGGCTCCTCGCTTTGGGCCTTGTGCTTATCGATGGGAATGTTGCTGGCATTAACACGGCGAAACCCCTATCGCGCGCGTCCGCAAGAGATAGCAGGATGGTGGGGAAAATGACGGGGGCAAAGCGCCATACAGGCGGCATCACGCGCCATTATCTGCTCGCCGCAGGCGGCACCGGCGGGCATATGATGCCCGCCTATGCGCTGGCGGGGGAACTGATTGCGCGCGGCCACCGTGTGGCGCTGATCAGCGATGATCGCGGCGTGCGTTTTGGCACCCCGCCCGATGGGCTGGATGTCCATATCCTGCCCGCAGGACGCCCGGGCGGCGGGATATTGGGTCATGCGCGCGCGGCGCGCGGTATCTGGCGCGGCCGAGCGCAGGCGATTGAACTGGCGCGCAGCTTTGCGCCCAGCGCGGTGATTGGTTTTGGCGGCTATCCCGCGCTTCCCGCGCTGCTTGCCGCGCGCAAACTGGGCATTCGCGCGCTGGTGCATGAACAAAATGCGGTGCTCGGACGGGTCAACCGGCTGGTCGCAAGGCAGGTGGCGGCGATTGCCACCGCCTATAAAAATGTCGCGCGGATTCCAGCCGCTGCGGCATCGCGCGTGGCGCTGGTCGGCAATCCGGTGCGTGAGGAGATTTTGGCACTGCGCGCCGAGCCATTCCCTGCCGTCGATGGGGACGGGATTTTTCGCCTGCTCATCACCGGCGGCAGTCAGGCGGCGAGCGTTTTTGCCGATGTGGTGCCAGAGGCATTATCGCTCCTCCCGCTCCATTTTCGGCAGCGGTTACAGGTGACGCAGCACTGCCGGGCGGAGGATGTCGAACGGGTGCGCGCGCAATATCAAAGCTTTGGCATTCCGGCGGATATTTCGACCTTTATCAACGATATGGCGGAAAAACTGCACTGGTCGCACCTCGTCATCGCGCGGGCGGGGGCATCGACGATTGCTGAATTGACCTGCGTCGGGCGACCGGCAATTCTGGTGCCGTTGCCGAGTGCGATGGACGATCACCAAAGCCATAATGTGCGCGAAATGGTCGAAGCGGGCGGCGCGCGCGCGATTGCGCAGGATAAATTCACCCCCGTCGAACTGGCCAAACAGATGCAGAAATTGGCGATGGAGCCCGAAGCTTTGCTGAGCGCGGCGGCGCGCGCGCGCAGCGTCGGGCGACCCGATGCGACACGCGACCTGGCCGACTTGGTGGAACAGGGCGGCGGTGCGCCACTGGCCGATGTGCTGGGGGCCAGCGCAAAGCGCGCACCGCGCGCGCGCCTAGCGGGGGCAGCGTCATGAAGGGCGTCGCAACCGACATTGGCATCATTCACTTCGTGGGCATCGGCGGCATTGGCATGTCCGGTATTGCAGAGGTGATGCATAATCTGGGCTATCAGGTGCAGGGCAGCGACATTGCCGATGGCTATGTCGTCGATGGTTTGCGCGCACGCGGGATAAAGGTGATGATCGGCCATGATGCGGCCAATGTCACCGGCGTCGCGGTGGTGGTGACATCAACCGCAGTCAGCCGCAAAACCAACCCGGAGGTGGAGGCGGCATATGGTGCGCGCATCCCCGTGGTGCGCCGCGCTGAAATG
>CAUJJQ010000071.1 GCA_963205285.1 Pseudomonadota bacterium
CGAGCGAATTGCCGATCAGATGCGCATGGGTCAGCCCATGCTGGGTCAGCGCATCATAGAGCGTATCGGTGAACAATTGCAGCGTATAATCCACCCCCTCCGGCTTGGAGGAGGCACCATAGCCGATCATATCGGGCAGGATGACCCGATAGCCCGCCGCGACAAACGCGGCGATATTGTCACGGAAATTGGATGCACCCGAAGCCCCCGGCCCGCTGCCATGCAGAAAGACGACGGGTTCACCAGCGCCCACCTCGTTAATGTGGATGCTATATCCGCCAACGACATCATATGCCTTGCTGTGCATCGCCGCGCTCACAGGAAATTAAACCCGGGTGCCTCGCCGAGCATCGTGCCGATGACATCTGCGGTGCGGTTATTGGGGTCATTGGCGACGTGCGCGCGCGCGGCGTTGAGGTCGAGCCACGGCTGGATGATATCGCTGGTCATATAGACGGCGCGGCCACCCAATAACTGCACCATATCATCGACCAGACGGGCAAGACGGCGCACCACCGAGCTGCTATTATAGCCGAAAAGCGCCCGTTTTTCCATCGGGATGGTTTCGCCGCGCGTTGCATAGCCCATCAATTCGTCAAAACTGGTGCGCTGCGTCAGTTCCATTTCCAATATCTGGGCATGGGCGGCGGCGATGGCAGCGTGGAGCATCGGGTCAGCCTTGGATGCCTTGCCCGTGTTGGTAGATATGCGGCTTTGCATGATGGCCATCGCGGCATCTACTGCCGCGCGCGCGCCGCCAAAGGCGGAGGTGGAGACCGAACGAATGAATACCTGCGCCCAGGGCAGCGTATAGAGCGGCCCGTCATTTTCCTTTTGCCCCGGATTTTGGCATAGGAAACCTTCCTGCGCGCGGTGGGTGCGATATTCGGGCACGTACACATCATCGACGATGATGTCGTGGCTGCCCGTTCCCTGTAGGCCAAAGACATGCCATGCATCGCGGTCGATCCGATAGTCGCTGCGCGGCACCAGAAAGGTGCGCATATCGGGCGCGCCGCCGGCTTCGGCGGGCGGCACCAGTGCGCCCAGCAACACCCAGTTGCAATGAACGGAGCCGGTCGAAAAGCCCCAATGGCCCGACAGGCGAAACCCGCCCTCCACCCGTGTCACCTTGCCCACCGGCTGGTAGGAGGAGGACATCAGGATGGCATTATCCTCGCCCCAGACATCGACCTGCGCCTGATTGTCGAACAGCGCCAGTTCATAGGGGTGGCAACCCAGAACACCGAACATCCATCCGGTCGACATGCAGCCGCGCGCCAGCGTCTTTTGCACCTCAAAAAACACATTGGGGTGCATTTCATAACCGCCCCAGCGCTTGGGCTGGAGGATTTTGAAAAAGCCCGCCGCCTGCATGTCTGCAATGGATTGAGCAGGCACATCGCGCCCGGCAACACAGGCCTTTGCCCGTTCGCGCAGCACGGGCTGGAGCGCCTGAGCGCGCGCCACCAATTCCGCAGCGCTTGGATTATCACCATGCGCGTCTTGCGCACTACCCGCTGCCAGACCTGCCATTATCTTTTCTCCCCACACAGCTTGTAACGGTTCCGACACCTGATCGATGGGCATGATTCGTCGTGCCCAGCCGTTGCGTAATTTTTTTTGTCCTAAAATACGCAAATCGTCAATTGAAAATCGTTTTACTTTCCGATAAGTCATATTTCAGCGTCGTTCATCAACTGAATCATGTGTCAGCGCATATGGATCAATGACGGGACAGGCGGTCGGTGGAGGAGAGGGTTTTGACACAGCGCCACAGCGCAGCTTTGGCCAGCAAGGTCGCGGTGGTCACCGGTGGTAGCCGTGGGCTGGGCCGCGCCATTTGCGCTGCGCTGGCCGAGGCGGGTGCGCAGGTTGTAACCTGCGGACGCAATGCCCCCACCGATCTGCCCGATGGCGTCGCCTTTGCCACGCTCGACGTGCGCGAAGCCGAAGCGATTGACGGCTTCATCGCCGATGTGGCGGCGCGCCATGGCCGGATCGACATTTTGGTCAATAACGCCGGCGGTTCCCCACCAAGCGCGGCGGCAAGCGCCAGCACGCGCTTTGCCGATTCCATCGCCAAGCTGAACCTGATGGCCCCCTATTATTGCGCGCGCGCGGTGCATCCGCACCTTGTTGCGGCGGGCGGCGGCGCAATCGTCAACATCGCCAGTGTATCGGGCATCCGCCCCTCCCCCGGCACCGCCATTTATGGCGCGGCCAAGGCGGGATTGCTCAACCTGACCAAAAGCCTCGCGCAGGAATGGGGGGGCGATAATATCCGCGTCAATGCAATCATCGTCGGGCTGGCGGAAACCGACGACAGCGCCGCCACCTATGGCGATGCGGCGGCGCAGGCGCGGGTGGCGGCATCGCTGCCGCTCGGGCGGATGGCATCGGGCGCCGATGTGGCACGCGCCGTCCTCTATCTCGCCAGCGATGCCTCGGACTATGTCTCGGGTGCGTGGCTCAATGTCGATGGCGGAGGTGAGCGCCCGCTGTTTCTGGATCTCATAAAGGAAGGTTGACGAGCATGGGCGTCAAGGCGCTGGGCTATGTCGTTATCGAAACGACGGACGCTGACAAATGGCAGGAATTTCTTTGCGATGTCGCAGGGGTGATGCGCGGCGCGGACGCCGCCGATGGCGCGGCGCAATATCGCATCGACGAACGGCAGTTCCGCTTTCGCATCGAACAGGGTGCGCGCGAACGGTTCAAAACAGCGGGCTATGCAATGGCGGATCGCGCCGCGCTCGATGCGCTGGCGGCTGCGGTGACGGCTGGCGGGCGGCCGGTCGACTGGTTCGATGCGGCAAGCGCGGCGGCACGCTGCGCCGCTGCTGGCTTTGCCACCAGCGATCCTGCGGGCAATGGTCTGGAATTTTATGTCGGCAGCGCTGATGAATTTGCCGCGCCGACGCCCTTTGAATCGCCACAGGGTGTGGCGCATTTTATCACTGGCGAGATGGGCATGGGGCATGCGGTTTTTTCCGCCCCCAATTTTGCCGAAACGCTCAGCTTCTACCGCGATATTGTCGGCTTTCGCGAAACCGATATGCCGGTATTCCATTTGTTCGGCCCCGAAGGGCCGCCGATGCATTTCGCCTTCCTCCACGCCGACAATGGCCGCCACCACAGCCTCGCCTTTGCGGAAGGGCCGGTGCCGCCATCGGGCGCAGTGCATGTCATGCTCGAATATCCCAGCCTCGATGAAGTCGGCAAAGCGCACGACCGGATGAAAGCATTGGGCTACGCCGAATCGGCCACAATTGGTCGGCACCATACTGATGAAACGGTCGGCTTTTATGTCCAGACACCCGGCGGCTTTGACCTCGAGATCGGGCACGACAGTCTGGTGATCGACCCGGTGCACTGGCAGGTCACCCAGCATCAGGGCATCAGCATCTGGGGCCATGAATGGGCATGGCAAAAGGCTGCGGCGGCGGAGGCGGCGCAATGAGCACGCCGACCCGCCCCGACAAACGCATGGATGCCCGCGCCATCGTTGCGCAATTGCGCGACGGCATGACCATCGGCATCGGCGGCTGGGGGCCGCGTCGCAAGCCGATGGCGTTGGTGCGCGAAATATTGCGCTCCCCGCTCAAGGATTTGACGATTGTTGCCTATGGCGGCGCGGATGTCGGCATGTTGTGCGCGGCGGGTAAAGTCAGGAAATTGATCTTTGCCTTTGTCTCGCTCGACGCCATCCCGCTCGAACCCTGGTTCCGCAAAGCACGCGAAGGCGGGACGATCGATGTGCTCGAACTCGACGAAGGCATGCTCCAATGGGGGTTGAAGGCAGCAGCATTCGGCCTGCCCTTTTTGCCGACGCGGGTGGGGCTTGGCACCGATTTGGCGGCGCTGGGCGGGCTGGAAACCGTCACATCCCCCTACGCCGATGGCGAAGTGTTGATCGCCATGCCCGCGCTGAAACTCGATGCAGCGCTGCTCCACGTCAACAAATGCGACTGGCGCGGAAACGCTCAATTTTTTGGCGCGGATTTTTATTATGATGAATGGTTCGCCAAGGCGGCCGACAAATGCTTCGTATCGTGTGAGCAATTGGTCGAACGGATAGAGGATGGCGCGGCGGGCATCGGCGCAGCGCATGCCAACATCATCGAACGCTGCTTCGTCAGCGGGATTACGCATATCCCATGTGGTGCACATCCATCGTCCATGCCGCCACTCCACGGCCCCGATATGCGCGCGTTCAAGGCCTATGCCGACGCCGCGAAGGACCCCGGCGACTGGACAATGGTCGCTGAGCAATTTGTCGGCACGGATGAAGCGGCCTATTTGCAATCCCTTGGCGGAAAGGAAGCGGTGATGCAGATTCCGCTGGCGATTTACTGATGGCAAGCCTTGCAGAACTGTGCATCGCTGCTGCGGCGGAGGCGTTTCGCGGCAATGGCGAAGTGGTGGCAACCGGGGTGGGGCCGATCCCGCGGCTCGCCGCCGGACTAGCCAAATCGACGCACAGCCCCGAATTGCTGATGACCGATGGTGAAGCCTATCTGGTCGAATCCCCGGTGCCATTGGGCCCGCGCGCCTATGACGCGCGCGATGCAGCGGGGCACTTGCCCTTTTCGCGGTTTTTCGACAGCGCGGTGTGGACGGGGCGACGCCATGCAATGGTGACCCCGACCCAGATCGACCGTTTCGGCCAGATCAACCTGTCCTATCTGGGTGGCAGCCATGCGCAGCCCAAGACGCAGATGCTGGGCGTACGCGGCTTTCCGGGCAACAGCATTTACCACCCCAACAGCTTTTTCTTTCCTGCCCACAGCCCGCGCACCTTTGTGCCCGGCGAAGTCGATATGGTATCAGGCGTCGGTTATAATCCAGCCAAACGCATTGTCGGCGGCAATTACAGCGGAGTCGATCTGCGCCTTGTCATCACCAATTTATGCGTGATGGATTTCGGCGGACCAGATCATGCAATGCGTGTCATCTCGCTCCACCCCGCTGTGGATTTTGCAACCGTGCAGGCAGCTACCGGCTTTGCGCTGATTGATGCTGTCACCGGCGAAACCCCGCTGCCCGATGCCGAGCAATTAGCCATCATTGCCGCGCTCGACCCCCATCAGATCCGCGCGACCATTTTCAAAGACAACCCCCCGGCGCGCGCTGCGGCTTAGGAGCAAGCATCATGTCCAGCCTTGTGCCACCCAAGAACACCGACATCCAATATGAAACCGATGCACCCATCGAATATCGGGTCGAAGATGGCGTCGCTTGGCTGATGATGGATCGGCCACAGTTCAACAACGCGCAAAACGGGCAGATGACCTATGCGCTCGACGATGCGTTCCAGCGCGCGGTCAATGACGACAGCGTGGGTGCCATAGTGCTCGGCGGCAAGGGCAAGCATTTTTCGGCTGGCCATGACATTGGCACGCCGGGCCGCGACCTCCACCATGAATTTGACAAAA
>CAUJJQ010000072.1 GCA_963205285.1 Pseudomonadota bacterium
GCGCGTCGCCATCCAAAGCCTTGACGGTGAAAATATCGGCGAATCGGCGCTGTCCGATTATCTGCCAGAGGGGAATGCCGCCGCTGGCACCGCATTGATGCGTGCGCCGATGCCGCGCCAAAGCGGCCGCTGGCGACCCGGCATGGCGTTGATGGGGCGCGTGGTGGTGGGCCAAGCGCGCGCACCCGTTGCGGTGCGCACCGCCGCCATCCAACCGCATGATGGCGGGCAAGTGGTATTCACGCGCACCGGCGATACATATCGCGCGCTGCCGGTCACCATCGGGCGGCAAGCGGGCGGGTGGAGTGAGGTTTTGAGCGGCATCACCGCTGGCACAAGCTATGTGGCCGAAGGGGCCTTTGTCGTTCGCGCCGACATCGAAAAATCGGGCGCGGAGCATGACCATTGAACCCGCCCAATATGTTGAGCGCCATCGTCCATTTTGCGATCCGCCAACGCTGGTATGTGCTCACCATCACGCTGGCGTTGATGCTGATTGGCGCGTGGAGCGCGACGCGCATCCCCATCGATGCCGTGCCCGACATCACCAATGTGCAGGTGCAAATCAACAGCGAGGCAGAGGGGTATTCCCCGCTGGAGGCGGAACAGCGCATCACGCTGCCCATCGAAACGGCGATGGCGGGACTGCCGGGGCTGGAATATAGCCGTTCGCTGTCGCGATATGGCCTCAGCCAAGTGACGTTGGTCTTTGCCGATGGCACCGATATTTATTTTGCCAGATCACAGATAAATGAACGATTACAGGGCATAAGGGCGCAATTACCGCCCAATGTCGCGCCCGAACTTGGCCCCACTTCCACCGGATTGGGGGAAATTTTCGTCTATGCTGTGGAACCACAGGCAAATGCCCGCAAACCCGACGGCAGCGTGTGGACGGCGGAGGATCTGCGCACCTTCAACGACTGGGTGGTGCGCCCGCAGATGCGCACGATCCCCGGGGTGGCAGAGGTAAATAGTCTGGGCGGGTTCGAACGCCAATATCATGTCACCCCCAATGTCGATCAACTTGCAGCCATCAACCTGTCCCTCAGCGATGTCGTCGCCGCGCTCGACGCCAATAATGGCAATGAGGGGGCGGGCTTTGTCGAACGTGGCGGTGAACAGATTTTGATCCGCGTGCCCGGGCAAGCGGGTGGCATCGGCGACCTTGGCCAGATTATCGTCGCCACGCGCGGCGGCGTGCCCATCCGCATCGCCGATATTGCCGATGTCGCCATCGGTCATGATTTACGCAGCGGTGCGGCTAGCGAAAATGGCCGCGAAATCGTTGTCGGCACGGTGCAGATGCGCATCGGTGAAAACCCGCGCGTCGTCGCCGAAGCCGCCGCACAAAAACTGCTGGAGATAAAGGCCGCATTGCCCGCTGGCGTTGCCGCCCACCCGCTCTACGACCGCACCTTGCTCGTCGAACGAACGGTGGCGACGGTGGTCAAAAACCTGGCCGAAGGGGCGCTGCTCGTCATCGCCATATTGTTCATCCTGCTCGGTAATTTCCGCGCGGCGCTGATTGCCGGAGCGGTCATCCCCATCGCCATGTTGATGACATTGACCGGGATGGTGGAGGGTGGGGTTTCGGCCAATTTAATGTCGCTGGGCGCGCTCGATTTCGGATTGATTGTCGATGGCGCGGTCATCATCGTCGAAAATTGTCTGCGCCGATTGGGGGAGGCGCAGCACCGCCATGGCCGCCTGCTCGAACGCGACGAACGCTTTAAACTGGTCGCCAACGCCAGTGCAGAGGTTATGCGCCCCAGCGTTTTTGGCGTCATCATCATCACCGCCGTTTACCTGCCCATCCTCGCGCTACAAGGGATAGAGGGTAAGACTTTCCACCCGATGGCCATCACCGTCATGTTGGCGTTGAGCGCCGCCCTCCTCCTCTCCCTCAGCTTTGTGCCCGCCGCGATTGCGCTGTTTGTCACCGGTCGGGTCGAGGAAAAGGAGGGGCGGGTGCTGCGCGCGATAAAGCGCATTTATGCGCCCTTGCTCGACTGGGCGGTGCCGCGCGGCAAATTGCTGGCCGCCATCGCGTTGCTGCTGGTGGCGGCGAGCGGCATTTTGGCCAGCCGATTGGGCTCGGAATTTATCCCCAACCTCGACGAAGGGGATATTGCGATGCATGCGCTGCGCATCCCCGGCACCAGCCTGACGCAAGCGGTGGCGATGCAAAGCGCGGTTGAAAACAGACTGGGTCAATTTCCCGAAGTCGTGCGGGTATTTTCCAAAATCGGCACCGCCGACATTGCCAATGACCCGATGCCGCCGTCGGTCGCCGACACGTTCATCATGCTAAAACCGCGCGACCAATGGCCCGACCCGCGCAAAAGCCGCGATACATTGGTGGCGGAAATGGAACAGGCGGTCAGCGCCATTCCGGGTAATAATTATGAATTTACCCAGCCGGTGCAGATGCGGATGAACGAACTCATCGCCGGGGTGCGCGCCGATGTCGCGGTCAAAATATTTGGCGATGATTTGGAAACATTACGCCGTTTGGGGACGCGCGCACAGGCCATCGTCGCGCGGGTGCCGGGCGCTGCCGACGTCACGCTGGAACAGGTCAGCGGTCTGCCCATGCTGCAAATACGCCCGCGCCGCGACATGTTGGCGCGATACGGCTTGCCGCTCAGCAATGTGCAACAGACGGTGGCAATTGCGACGGGGGGACGGCGCGCGGGCCAGATTTTTGAAGGCGACCGGCGCTTTGCCGTCGTCGTCCGCTTGCCAGAGGGGCTGCGCAGTGATTTGGACGCGCTGGGCCGATTGCCGATTGCACTGCCCGATGAAATGGGTGGCTTTGTGCCCTTGCGGGAGGTGGCGGACATCGCGCTTGAAAGCGGGCCGAACCAAATCAGCCGCGGAAATGGCCGCCGCCGCGCGGTCATCAGCGCCAATGTGCGGGGGCAGGATTTGGGCAGCTTCGTCGCCCAATTGCGGCGTGAGATGCGCGCGCTCGATATGCCAGAAGGCTATTATGTCCAATATGGCGGGACGTTCGAACAATTGGAAAGCGCGGCAAAGCGGCTGCAAATCGTCATCCCGCTTGCCCTGCTCCTTATCTTTGCGATGCTTTTTGCGCTATTCCGTTCGGTGCGCGACAGCCTGATCGTCTTTTCCGGCGTGCCGCTGGCGCTGACCGGCGGCGTGCTGGCGCTGGCGATGCGCGGCATCCCGCTTTCCATATCCGCAGGGGTCGGATTTATCGCGCTGTCGGGCGTCGCGGTGCTGAACGGCGTCGTGATGCTGAGCTTCATCCGTGACTTGCGCGCCAGCGGGATGGAGCGGTTGGCAGCGATCCGCGAAGGGGCGCTGACCCGGTTGCGCCCGGTGATGATGACCGCACTCGTCGCCAGTCTGGGCTTCATCCCCATGGCGTTCAACGTCGGCGCGGGGTCAGAGGTGCAGCGCCCATTGGCGACCACAGTTATCGGCGGCGTGGTTTCGGCAACTTTGCTGACGCTCATCCTCCTCCCCGCGCTTTATGCGTGGGGCACGACCAAGGATGATGGCCAGGGATAATCGGCATGCGCGGCACCAAATGATCGCCCCCAACACCAATTGCTGTCCCGATTCGCCCCCACCGATGTCGTGAAATATTATTACGCGCGCCTTGCACAATCGCGCGTCTGGGCGCATGGGAATCGCCGATTCCCTAAGCGCGAGGCATAGATGCGACAGATTGACCATTTTATCGCTGGCACCACCCCAAAGGCGACACGTTTCGGCGATATTTTCGACCCGAATGAAGGGCATGTGCAGGCGCAGGTTGCGCTGGGCGACAAGGATGTTCTGGACGTTGCGGTCGCTGCTGCACAGGACGCACAGGGCGCATGGGCGGCGACCAACCCGCAACGCCGCGCGCGCGTGCTGTTCCAGTTCAAGGCGCTGGTCGAAGCAAATATGGACGAACTGGCCCATCTGCTGTCCAGCGAACATGGCAAAGTGGTCGCCGATGCCAAGGGTGACATCATGCGCGGGCTGGATGTTGTCGAATTCTGCATGGGCATCCCCCATGCGCTAAAGGGTGAATATACGCTGGGCGCAGGGCCGGGGATCGACGTTTATTCGATGCGCCAGCCGCTGGGCATTACGGTCGGCATCACCCCGTTTAATTTCCCCGCGATGATCCCGCTGTGGATGGGCGCGGTTTCCATCGCTTGCGGCAATGCCTTCATCCTGAAGCCATCCGAACGCGACCCCAGCGTGCCGGTGCGTTTTGCCGAATTATTTGCAGAGGCTGGGCTGCCCGCCGGTATTTTCCAGGTTGTCCATGGCGATAAGCAAATGGTCGATGCGATATTGGACCATCCGGCAATCAGCGCGGTCAGCTTTGTCGGTTCGTCCGACATCGCCCATTATGTCTATGAACGCGGTGTCGCGGCGGGCAAGCGGGTGCAGGCAATGGGCGGGGCCAAAAACCATGGCATCGTCATGCCCGATGCCGATTTGGACCAAGTGGTCGGCGATTTGGCAGGCGCAGCATTTGGCAGCGCGGGCGAACGTTGTATGGCGCTGCCGGTGGTCGTCCCCGTCGGCGAAGAAACCGCGCTGCGGTTGCGCGAAAAGCTCATCCCCGCCATCCACGCGCTGCGCGTCGGCATTTCGACCGATGACAATGCCCATTATGGCCCGGTGGTCACCGCGCAGCACAAGGCCAAGGTCGAAGGGTGGATCGCCAAATGCGCCGCAGAGGGGGCTGAACTGGTCATCGACGGGCGCGGATTTACCCTACAGGGGCATGAAAAGGGCTTTTTCGTCGGCCCGACCCTGTTCGACCATGTCACCCCCGACATGGAAAGCTATAAAGAGGAAATTTTCGGCCCCGTCCTCCAGATGGTGCGCGCAAATAGTTTTGAGGAGGCGCTCACCCTCCCCAGCGCGCACCAATATGGCAATGGTGTCGCCATCTTTACCCGTAACGGTCATGCGGCGCGCGAATTTGCCGCCCGCGTCAATGTCGGCATGGTCGGCATCAACGTGCCGATCCCCGTGCCGGTTGCCTATCACACATTTGGCGGCTGGAAACGCAGCGCATATGGCGACACCAACCAGCATGGCATGGAAGGGGTGAAGTTCTGGACCAAGGTAAAGACCGTCACCGCCCGCTGGCCCGATGGTGCACCCGACGGCGGCAATGCCTTTGTCATCCCCACCATGGGTTGATCGGTCAGGCGCGATGGAACGGCAAACACATAGTTCGGCATCCCCTTTTGAGCCGATATATGGCTATAGTCGGGCGGTGCGGGTCGGCAGCCACATCCATGTCGCAGGGACAGCGCCGGTGGAAGGCGACGGGACATCGACCATGGGTGATGCAGGGGTGCAGGCCGCGCGCTGCCTTACCATCATTGCCGAGGCACTGGGCGCGCTGGGTGCCAGTCCTGCCGATGTCGTGCGCACGCGGATGTACATAACCGATGCCGCCTATGCCGATGCGGTGGGCCGCGCGCATGGCGCGATGTTCGGCGACATTCGCCCCGCATCGACCATGCTGGTTGTCCCCGCGCTGATCCGCCCCGAATGGATGGTGGAAATCGAAGCTGATGCAATAGTGGAACATGCAACATGACCGACCAGTTTCAACTGACCGACGACCAGCTCGCCATTCAGGATATGGCGCGCAAATTCACCGCTGACCGCATCACCCCCTTTGCCGCGCAATGGGACGAAGAAAGCCATTATCCGGTCGACGTTTGGAAGGCGGCGGGCGAATTGGGTTTTGGCGCCATTTATGTGGCCGAGGAATCGGGCGGCATCGGCCTTGGCCGGCTCGAATCCGCGCTGATTATGGAGGCGATGGCATATGGCTGCCCGGCGACCAGCGCCTATGTTTCCATCCACAATATGGCGACGTGGATGATCGACCGTTTCGGGTCGGCAGAATTAAAGGCGCGCTTCCTGCCCACACTCGTCAGCATGGAACAAATCGCCAGCTATTGCCTGACCGAACCGGGTTCCGGCTCGGACGCTGCCGCGCTGAAAGCCAGCGCGCGGCTGGATGGCGACCATTATGTGCTGAACGGCACCAAGCAATTTATCTCCGGCGCGGGGTATAATGATATTTATGTCGTCATGGTGCGCACGGGCGATGAAAAGTCCAAGGGGATAAGCTGTCTGGTCGTTGAAAAAGATATGCCGGGCCTGTCGTTCGGTGCGCCGGAAAAGAAATTGGGCTGGAATGCATCGCCCACCGCGCAGGTGATTTTTGACGATTGCAAAGTGCCAATTGCCAACCGCGTCGGCGCAGAGGGGGATGGTTTCCGCTTTGCAATGGCGGGGCTGGACGGTGGGCGGCTCAACATCGGGGCCTGTTCGCTGGGCGGGGCGCAACGCTGCCTTGATGAAGCGGTGAAATATACCAAGGAACGCCAGCAGTTCGGACAGGCTGTCGCCGATTTTCAGAACACCCAATTCATGCTGGCCGATATGGCGACGGATTTGGAGGCGGCACGCGCGCTCCTCTATCTGGCGGCAGCAAAGGTCAGTGCCAATGCCCCGGACAAGAGCAAATTTTCGGCGATGGCCAAACGGCTGGCGACCGACAATGGCAGCAAGATTGTCAACGACGCGCTGCAATTATTCGGCGGCTATGGCTATTTACGCGATTATCCCATCGAACGCTTCTGGCGCGATTTGCGCGTCCATTCGATTTTGGAAGGCACCAACCAAGTTATGCGGATGATTGTTGGCCGCGACCTATTGCGCCAATGACCAGCGATGTCCTTAGCTTTGTCGACGGGGCGGCGGGGCGCATCCGCCTCAACCGCCCGGGTGCCATCCATGCGCTGACGCTCGATATGGTGGATGCGATGACACAGGCGCTCGTCGCGTGGCAGGGTGATGATGCTGTTACCGCCGTCATCATCGACCATGCAGCCGCGCCCGACGGCGACCCGAAAAAATCGCGCGGCTTTTGCGCGGGCGGCGACATTGGCTTTCTGCGCAACAGCGCATTAAACGATGGCGGGGTGTCGGGGCGGCGGTTTTTCCACGACGAATATCGGCTGAACCATCTGCTCTTTACCTATGCCAAGCCTGTCGTCGCCTTTATGGACGGCATCACCATGGGCGGCGGGGTCGGCATTTCGCAGCCCGCCACCTATCGGATCGCCACCGAAAATACGCGTTTTGCCATGCCCGAAACGGGCATCGGCCTGTTCCCCGATGTTGGCGGCGGCTGGTATCTGTCCCGCCTTGCTGGGCGATTGGGGCAATATCTGGCGCTGACTGGCGCGCGGCTCGACGGCGGGGAATGTCTGTGGGCCGGCCTTGCCACCCATTTTCTGGAAAGCGCCGCGCTGGCCGACGCCAAGGCGCGAATTGCGGCAGGTGAAGCGCCCGGTGCCGTGCTCGATGCTTTGTCGTCTGCGCCGCCGCCGCCCAAAGTCGCCGCCCATGCCAGCGACATCGCCCGCGATTTCGCATCCGATGTGTTGGAGGATATTTTGGCGAGCCTTGCGGCGGATGATGGTGATTGGGCACGGGCGACGCTGGCGAGCCTCGGCACCAAAAGCCCGCAAACCTGCAAGGTCGCGCTGCGCCAATTGCACGACAGCCTGTCATGCGCCGATTTTGCCGCCAATATGAAAATGGAATATCGCATTGCGTCGCGTGTCCTCATCCGACCCGATTTTGCAGAGGGGGTGCGCGCGGTGATTGTTGACAAGGATGGTGCACCGCGCTGGAACCCGCCGACCGCTGCGGGCGTGACCGACGCATTGATCGAGGCTATTTTTGCGCCCCTGCCCACCAATGAAGAATGGACCCCGCTATGACTTATGAAACCATCCTTGTGGAACAGCGTGGCGCGGTCACGCTGGTGACGCTCAACCGGCCGCAAGCGCTCAACGCGCTCAATTCGGCGGTGCTCGCCGATTTGCTCGGTGCCTTTGCCGCTTATGAAGCCGATGCCGGCCAGCGCTGTCTGGTGCTAACCGGTTCGGAAAAGGCGTTTGCCGCGGGCGCGGACATAAAGGAAATGTCGGGTCAAGGCTTTGCCGACATGTATGGCAGCGATTTTTTTGCCGGATATGAACAACTGACCCGCACCCGCAAGCCATGGATTGCAGCGGTGGCGGGCTATGCGCTGGGCGGTGGCTGCGAACTGGCGATGATGGCAGATTTCATCATTGCTGCCGACAGCGCCAAATTTGGCCAGCCGGAAATAAAGCTTGCGGTCACGCCGGGGATGGGCGGGTCGCAGCGACTGACCCGCGCGGTGGGCAAAGCCAAGGCGATGGATATGTGCCTGACGGGGCGGATGATGGACGTGGCAGAGGCGGAAAGCGCCGGGCTGGTCGCGCGCATTGTCCCTGCCGCCGACTTGGTGACAGAGGCGATGAAGGCCGCCGAAACCATTGCCGCCATGGCCCCGATCGCCGCGCTGGCCGCCAAGGAAATGGTCGACGCCGCCTTTGAAACGACGCTGGCACAGGGCGTCGCCTTTGAACGGCGGCTGTTCCATGGCCTGTTCGGCACCATGGATCAGAAAGAGGGGATGGCCGCCTTTGTCGAAAAACGACCGGGCAATTGGACGGGTAAATAAGGAAAGCATGTCATGAAAATCGCATTCATCGGCCTAGGCAATATGGGCGGCGGCATGGCGGCAAATCTGGTCAAGGCGGGGCACGACGTCCACGCATTTGACCTGTCCCCCGCCGCGCTGACAGCGGCTGCGGCGGCGGGCTGCACCACATATGACAATGTCGAGGCTGCGGTCGCCGGGGTTGATGCTTTGGTGTCGATGCTGCCCAATGGCCCCATCGTTGATGATGTTTACCGCAACCATGTCATCGGCCATGCGCCCGAAGGTGCGATTTTAATCGATTGTTCGACGATTGATGTGGCGACCGCGCGCAGCGTCATCCACACTGCGGAAAATGCCGGTTATATGGCCGTCGATTCCCCCGTTTCGGGCGGGATTGCCGCGGCCAATGCCGGTACATTGACCTTCATGGTTGGCGGCAACGATGCAGCCTTTGCCCGCGCAGAACCGATTTTGGCAGCGATGGGCAAGGCGGTGATCCATGCGGGGGACAGCGGGGCAGGCCAAGCGGCCAAAATCTGTAACAATATGCTGCTCGGTGCGTCGATGATCGCGACGTGCGAAGCCTTGCAACTCGCCAAACGGCTTGACCTCGACCCGCAGCGTTTTTTCGACATTGCGTCGGTTTCATCGGGCCAGAATTGGTCGCTGACCAGCTACTGCCCGCTGCCCGGTGTCGGCCCGACTAGCCCGGCGGACAATGGCTATCAGGGGGGCTTTGCCGCCGCCCTGATGCTCAAGGATTTGCGGCTCGCCATTGCAGCGGCGGACAGCGTCGATGCGCCAACCCCGATGGGCCGCCATGCACGCGAACTTTACGAAGCCTTTGCCAAGGATAATGGCGGGCGCGATTTTTCGGCGATTATCGAAACATTGTGATTGGGGGCGCCCCCTAATCCGCCATTTTATCGATCGCCAGCGCGTTGATGCAATAACGTAATTGACTGGGCGGCGGGCCGTCGGGGAAAACATGGCCCAAATGCCCCTCGCAGACATTGCAACGCACCTCCACCCGCACCATGCCATGGCTATGGTCGGCGAAATAGGCGATGACATTATCGGTGAGCGGCTGGGTGAAACTGGGCCAGCCGGTGCCGCTGTCAAATTTTTCGCCCGCATCGAACAGCGCGGTCGCACAACCTGCGCAGGCATAGCGTCCCGGTGCAAACAGGCCGCACATTTCAGAGCTGAATGCCGCTTCGGTGCCATGTTGGCGCAGCACATGATATTGGGTAGCGCTCAAAACCTCGCGCCAATCATCCTCGCGCCTGATGTCGCGGCGCGGTGGCGGCACATTGCCGCGTGCGCATAAATCCAAAATTGCCTGCCAATTTACCTGCATATCTCGCTCCGGCCCCCGGCGGATATATAGTATGCCGCTACGGCAAAAACAGGGGCTATGCGCCGCCCCCCCTTTTCGCCTGCCGCGCCATCGCCTATGGTCGGTAATATTATTACGGCGGCGGTCTGACACTGCCCAAGGGGGATAAATTATGGAGCCGATGCTCGATTTTGCGCTGGGCGAAAATGCCGACATGATCCGCGATAGCGCGCGCCGTTTTGCAGCGGAAAAAATTGCCCCGCTCGCGCAGCGTATCGATGCAGATGATTGGTTCCCGCGCGATGAATTATGGGCGGCGATGGGCGAATTGGGGCTGCATGGCATTACCGTCGCCGAAACGGACGGTGGGCTGGGTCTGGGCTATGTCGAACATGTCGTGGCGGTGGAGGAAATCAGCCGCGCGTCCGCCTCCATCGGGCTTAGCTATGGCGCGCATTCGAACCTGTGCGTCAACCAGATCCGCCGTTGGGCATCGCCTGAACAAAAGGCCAAATATCTGCCCGGACTGATTTCGGGCGCGCATGTCGGCAGTCTTGCCATGTCCGAAACGGGCGCGGGATCCGACGTCGTTTCGATGAAGCTGAAAGCCGACGCGGTGCAAGGCGGCTATATCCTCAACGGCACAAAATTTTGGATTACCAACGCCACCTATGCCGACACGTTGGTTGTCTATGCCAAAAGCGCGCCCGAAGCCGGGTCGCGCGGCATCACCGCCTTTTTGATTGAAAAGGGGGATGCCGGATTTTCCATCGGCCAAAAAATCGACAAGGTCGGTATGCGCGGTTCCCCCACCGCCGAACTGGTGTTCAACGACTGTTTCATTCCCGAAGACCGCATCATGGGACCGCTGCACGGTGGGGTCGGGGTTTTAATGTCGGGGCTGGATTATGAACGGGTCGTCCTTGCCGGGCTGCAACTGGGCATCATGCAAGCATGCATCGACGTTACCCTGCCCTATATCCGCGAACGCAAGCAATTTGGTAAGCCGATTGGCAGTTTCCAACTGATGCAAGCCAAGGTCGCGGACATGGTCGTCGCACTCAATTCAGCGCGCGCTTATGTCTATGCGGTCGCCCGCGCGTGCGACGCGGGCAATACGACGCGCCATGATGCGGCGGGCGCGATTTTGCTGGCGTCGGAAAATGCGGTGCGGGTCGCGGGGGAAGCGATACAGGCATTGGGCGGCGCGGGGTACACCCGCGATTGGCCGGTCGAACGATATTGGCGCGATGCCAAATTGCTCGACATCGGGGCGGGCACCAATGAAATTCGCCGGATGCTGATTGGCCGCGAAATGGTCGGAGGTGCGCGGTGACCGCCCCTGTTCTGCCGACCAGCTATAACCTCGACGACCCGGCGACAAAGGCGCGCATCGCGCATAATGTGGCGTTAAAGGATGCGCTATGGGCAAGCGTTGCTGAGGCTGCGCTGGGCGGCCCGGAAAAGCACCGCGAGCGGCATGTTTCGCGCGGTAAATTGCTGCCGCGTGCGCGGGTCGAACAATTGCTCGACCCCGGTTCCCCCTTCCTCGAAATCGGTCAACTCGCGGCCAATGGCATGTATGAGGGGGATGTCCACGGCGCATCGCTGATTTGCGGCATCGGGCGGGTTTCGGGCCGCCAGTGCATGATCGTTTGCAATGATGCGACGGTAAAGGGCGGCACCTATTACCCGATGACGGTCAAGAAACATTTGCGCGCGCAGGAAATCGCGCTCGAAAACCGGCTGCCGTGCATCTACCTCGTCGATAGCGGCGGGGCCAATTTGCCGCATCAGGCCGAAGTATTCCCCGATCGGGAGCATTTCGGGCGGATTTTCTTCAATCAGGCGAATATGTCGGCGCGGGCCATCCCGCAAATCGCCTGTGTGATGGGCA
The DNA here is from genome assembly GCA_963205285.1 of Pseudomonadota bacterium. GTDB lineage: Bacteria > Pseudomonadota > Alphaproteobacteria > Sphingomonadales > Sphingomonadaceae > Sphingopyxis. Next base: position 11,785 of record CAUJJQ010000072.1, read on the forward strand.
GTTGCACTGCGGGCGGCGCCTATGTTCCCGCCATGTCCGACGAAAGCGTGATTGTGCGGGGACAGGGCACGATCTTTCTCGCCGGGCCGCCGCTGGTCAAGGCCGCGACGGGTGAAGAGATCAGCGCCGAGGATTTGGGGGGCGGCGACCTCCACGCCAAAAAATCGGGCGTTGTCGACCATCTGGCCGAAAATGACGAACATGCGCTGACCATCGTGCGCGATATTGTCTCACACCTCCAAAGTCCGTTCGTGTCGAGCGCAGTCGGGGCACGCGGGGGCACCTCTACGTCGCTCGATGCGAACGGTATGAAGGAAGCCCGCCCCCCCAAATATGATGCGAGCGACCTCTACGGCATCATCCCCGATGATGTGCGCGCGCCCTATGACGTCCACGAAGTCATCGCGCGGCTGGTTGACGGCAGCGAATTTCATGCGTTCAAGGCCAATTATGGCACCACGCTGGTTTGCGGCTTTGCGCATATCTGGGGGATGCCGGTCGCCATCCTCGCCAATAATGGGGTGCTGTTCAGCGAAAGCGCGCTCAAGGGGGCGCATTTCATCCAACTGGCGCAGCAACGGCGTATCCCCCTGCTCTTCCTCCAGAATATCTCTGGCTTCATGGTCGGCGGCAAATATGAGGCGGAGGGGATAGCCAAGCATGGCGCAAAGCTGGTGACGGCGGTCGCCACCGCGACGGTGCCCAAGGTGACTTTGCTGATCGGCGGATCGTTTGGAGCCGGAAACTACGGCATGTGCGGGCGCGCCTATAGCCCACGTTTCCTCTTTTCCTGGCCCAATGCGCGCATTTCGGTGATGGGCGGCGAACAGGCAGCAAGCGTGCTGGCCACCGTCCACCGCGACGCCGCCAAATGGAACGCGGAGGAAACAGAGGCTTTCAAAGCCCCGGTGCGCCAGAAATATGAGGATGAGGGGAATCCCTATTACGCCACCGCGCGGATGTGGGACGATGGCATCATCGACCCCGCACAAACCCGCGATGTGCTGGGGCTGGCTTTTTCGGCGTGTGCCGGTGCTCCGGTTGAGGAGCGGGGCTTTGGGGTGTTCCGGATGTGATTGACGAGACCTATCAGGGCGAGCTTACTGAAGACCAGAAGTTCGAGATGCTGCACGTCACATTCCCGGATAGCAGTTGGCCGACATATCTGCACAAAACGCCCGAGATCGAAGCTGCATATCGAATATGGCTTGCCAGTGCGTGTAATCACGACGAAGAACCCGGCATTCGGCGAAAAGCAATCAAAGGTGGCGGAGCGCAATACGTGCAGGTGTGCCTCGATTGTGGTTATCAGTTTGGCGGGCCCGTCGCCAAGAAAGACGTGCCGAACCTCGACGAGGTGCCTGATTTGGGAGAGCTTGCAGAAGATCGCTTCCTTCGTCTCCGGTTTGAGAATTGGCGCGATCAGAAACTGAGTTTTTGGGAGAAGCAGGCCGTTAAGGTCAGCAAGGAATATGCGGCCTACCTAAAATCCCCCGAGTGGCGGGCAAAGAGCCGGCAGGTCATTCTTCGCGCCCAAGGGATGTGCGAAGGCTGCCGAGAACGGCCAGCAACCCAAGTTCACCATCTGACGTATGAGCACCGATTCAACGAGTTTCTATGGGAGCTCGTAGCAATCTGTGAAAACTGCCACGCCCGTGTTCACCCTGAAAAGCACTGACAGCAGCTTATGATAACCTCCCTCTTCATCGCCATTCACCTTAAAATCCTCCCCGAGCTTGCCTCGGGGAGGGGGACCGCCGGACATCGTCCGGTGGTGGAGGGGTGGGTGCGCTTGATGCGCTCGCTTCGCTCGTGCCCCTCCGTCATCGCTGCGCGATGCCACCTCCCCGAGACAAGCTCGGGGAGGATATTCGGGGCTTTCCATGTTTAAGGATCATGCGCCAAAGCCTGCTGCTGGCTCCGTCCAACGCGCCCGCAAATTGCGCAAGGAAATGACCCTGCCCGAGGTATTGCTTTGGCACCTACTGCGCGGGCAGCCACAGGGGGTGAAGTTTCGCCGTCAGCATCCAAGTGGGGAATTAGGCATCGATTTCTATTGCTCTGATGCGCGGCTGGTGATCGAGATTGATGGCATGGCGCATGATATGGGCGACCGGCCAGAACGCGATGTGCGGCGGGATGCGTGGTTAAAATCTGAGGGGCTGGATATAGTGCGGATTGCGGCGGCGGATGTTCTCAAGGATCATGTTGCTGTGGCTGACAGCATAATTCAGATGGCGCTTTCGCGCTTACCCCTACACCATCCGGCTGCCGCCGGACGGTCCCCCTCCCCGAGGCAAGCTCGGGGAGGATTATAGGATAAGCTTATGATCACCTCCCTCCTCATCGCAAACCGTGGCTAAATCGCCTGCCGCATCATCCGCACCGCGCGCGACATGGGTATCCGCACGGTGGCGGTATATTCGGATGCTGACGCGCGCGCGCGCCATGTCCGCATGGCCGATGCCGCAGTGCATATCGGCCCCAGCCCGGCGCGCGAATCCTATCTGGTGGGCGAAAAAATCATCGCTGCGGCCAAGGCAACGGGGGCAGAGGCGATCCATCCGGGCTATGGTTTCCTGTCGGAAAATGCCGAATTTGCACAGGCGGTCATCGATGCAGGGATAATCTGGGTCGGGCCCAAGCCTGCCAGCATCACCGCCATGGGGCTGAAGGATGCGGCCAAAAAATTGATGGCGGCAGCGGGCGTTCCCGTGACCCCCGGTTATTTGGGCGAAAATCAGGACGCCGATTTCCTCAACCGACAAGCCGCCGACATTGGCTACCCCGTCCTCATCAAGGCGGTCGCGGGCGGCGGGGGCAAGGGGATGCGGCTGGTCGTAGCGGCGGGCGATTTTGCCGATGCCCTGTCGTCCTGCCAGCGCGAAGCAGCGGCCAGTTTCGGCAATGCCCATGTCCTGATCGAAAAATATATCCAGCGTCCGCGCCATATAGAGGTGCAGATATTCGGCGATACCCACGGCAACATCGTCCATCTGTTCGAACGGGATTGTTCGCTGCAACGCCGCCACCAAAAAGTGATAGAGGAAGCGCCAGCACCGGGCATGGATGCGGCGACGCGCGAGGCATTATGCGCCGCCGCCGTGCGCGCGGCGCAGGCGGTCGATTATGTC
>CAUJJQ010000073.1 GCA_963205285.1 Pseudomonadota bacterium
ATCCTGGTGGCGCTCCTTTCTGTGCTCCTGCCAACGCTGTTGCTTTGGGGCGACATAACCGCGCGATTATCCGGGGCCCCGTGCTGGCGCCGGGCCACGACAAGGGCACCCCTTTCTGTGTAGGGATGAAAAGTTGGGCGATCCTTCTTACTTGAACGTCTGCGCCAATTGCCACATCGCCACCGCCGCCTCAGCCGCGCCGCCGCCCTTGTTCATCTGTGCGGGGTCGGCCCGCGCGATAGCCTGGGCTTCATTTTCCGTGGTGAGGATGCCATTGCCGATGGCGATACCATCCAGCGTTAACGCCATGACCGCACGCGCGCTTTCGTTCGACACCACTTCGAAATGATAGGTTTCACCGCGAATGACCACGCCCAGCGCGACAAAGCCGTCATAACGCCCGCTGGCTTCGGCCATGGCGATGGCGGCGGGGATTTCGAGCGCGCCCGGAACCGTAATCGTCGAATGTTCATGCCCCGCAGCCTCCAGCGCGGCGCACGCGCCGGCGAGCAGCATGTCGTTCAAATGGGCGTAGAAACGCGCCTCTACAATCAGGAAATGCGCCATCATTCTTCCCCCGGAATATTGCGTTCACCAACGATGGACAGGCCGTAACCCTCCAGCCCCACCAAATTGGTGTGCGACGGGGTGAGCAATTCCATCTGATGGACGCCAAGGTCGGCCAAAATTTGCGCGCCAATGCCATAGGTGCGCAAATCCATCGGCGCGCCGGGGGTGACAGGCGCTGCATCGGGCGCATCGCCTGCGCCGGGCAGCGGGCGCATGAGGAGGACAATCAGCCCCGCGCCAGCTTCGCCGATTGCGTCCATCGAGCGTTGCAGGCGGCGTTTGCGCTGTCCCGGCCGGCCAAATAAATCATCGAGGATGGATAGAGGGTGCATCCGCACTAACGTCGTGCCCTTTGGGTCAACCGGTCCCTTTTGCAGCACCAGATGGATGATGCCATCGACCGTGTTGCGATAGGATTTCAGCCGCCAGTCGCCGCCATAATCCGAATGAAATGGCTCGTCCGCGATACATTCGACCAGCGAATCATTGCGGTGGCGATAGGCGATGAGGTCGGCAATCGTCCCGATTTTGAGGCCATGCCGCCGTGCAAAGGGGATGAGGTCGGAGAGGCGCGCCATCGTCCCATCTTCGTTCATAATTTCGCAGATGACCCCCGACGGGTTCAGCCCGGCGAGCCGCGAAATATCCACCGATGCCTCTGTATGGCCCGCGCGCACCAGCACCCCGCCATCGCGCGCAATCAGCGGGAAAACATGCCCCGGTGTCACAATATCTTCGCGCCCCTTGGATGCATCAATCGCGACCGAAATGGTGCGCGCGCGGTCGCCAGCAGAAATGCCGGTGGTAACCCCTTCGCGCGCTTCGATGCTGGTCGTAAAGGCGGTTTCATGGCGTGTGCCGTTGGCGCGACTCATCAACCCCAATCCCAGCGCGTCCACCCGCGCGCGTGGCAATGTCAGGCAGATGAGGCCGCGCCCGTGCGTCGCCATGAAGTTAATCGCCGCCGGGGTCGCCATTTGCGCGGGGATAATCAGGTCGCCCTCATTTTCCCTGTCTTCATCATCCACCAAAATATACATGCGCCCGTTGCGCGCTTCGTCGATAATTTCCTCGACACTCGCCATCGGCGAGGCGTCGCTGCCATAGGCCAGCCATTCGCCCAGCTTGCGCAATGTTTCGGCGGTTGGGTTCCAGTCCACCTGATCGAGATCGCGCAGGCTGTTGGCGTGCAGACCAGCGGCACGGGCAAGGCCGGATTTGGTGATGCTGCCATCTGCAACGGCGGCGCGGCAGCGGGTGATGATATCGTCCATAAGGGGCGCGGTATCACATCACAATGTGATGTACAAGATATAAATCACATTGTCATTTCAGCCTGTCGGCCAATGCCGATTCCTGTCCCGCTGTTGTCGGGCAAAGCTGGGCCGCGCGCCCTGCCGCGGGGGTGAACACCGCCGAAATATATTGGTTGAGCGCGGACATTATGCGTTCGCCGTTGACATGGTGGGTCAGATAAAAGGCCGCGCGTTCCTGTCGGTTGACGATATGCGACGTCTGAGCAGTGATAACCGGGCTGAGTGCGCCACCCGACAGCCGCGTCAAACGCGCGCCGGTGAGCGGTTCGGCCGCATCGGCGGGGATGGTCGCCCCGCTGCGCGGCACCAGAAAGCTCCATAATTCGCCGATGGCATCGCGGGTCATGACACGCGCCAGATAGGGCATGGCGGTGCGCCGCACCTCCTCATTACAGGCGTCGCGCAACTGTGCGAATTGGGCGACGCGCGCGTCGGTCAACTGCGCGGTGGGGATGGTGTAGCGCGCGGCAATGTCGCGGACAAAGGCATCGCGCTCGACAGCCTCGCTCCCCACACCGTCGGCAACGTCGCAGCCGCCATTTTGCGACAAATTGGCCGACGGCAGCGCGTTGGGCAGCAAAATGCGCGTCAAGTCATAGAGCCGGTCGGTTGCGGCGCTGTCATCACGCGCGGCGAGCGCAAAGCCCAAAGCGCGTCCATATTCGATGGCGACTCTATTGTCAGGGTCACGGCTTTGCGCGCCGCTGCCGGGCACCGTGGCGCGCGCGCAGTTCGCCGCTGCATGGGCGGGCAGGGCGGCTGCGATCAGGCCAATCGCAATCCAGATCAGGCGCATTTTGCACTCTCCACCATCTGCATCCGGCGCAAATACCGCGCCAGCGTATCAATTTCGATATTCACTGCCGCGCCTGTGTGGAGCCGCGCCAAATTGGTCACCGCCCAGCTGTGCGGAATGATGTTGAGGTGGAAATGTGCGCCCTCTGCCACATCCTCCACCGCATTGACGGTCAGCGAAATGCCATCGACCGCTACCGACCCCTTGGCCGCGATAAAGGGGGCGAGCGCCGCCTCCACCGCAACCACAATCTGGTGCGAACCATTTTCTGCTGCCATCGAAACGACCCTTCCCACGCCATCGACATGGCCGGTGACGATATGGCCGCCCAATTCATCGCCAACCCTGAGCGCGCGTTCCAAATTTATCGTCGCATGTTGTTCCCACATCGCAGGGGCAGTGCAGCGCAGCGTTTCGCCCGACACGTCAAATTCGCCAAAATCCGCGCCGCCGCGCACCAAGGTCAGGCAGACCCCCGAACAGGCGACCGACGCGCCGGTGGCGACATCGGCGAAAAATCCGGGTGCGTGGATGCGGATGCGGCAATCGCTATCCGATTGGGAACCGGTCGCTTGGGTGACCGCGCTGATGGTGCCGATGGCGCTGATGATGCCGGTGAACATAAATCTAACCTCTAATCCGTTCGTAGCGTTCAAATATATCATCGCCAAGCCGCCGGATGTCGGCGCATTGCCAGCGGCCATGCGCAGCGGCGAGCGATGTCAGCCCAATATCCCCCAATGCCGCGCGACCACGCCCCAATAATATCGGCGCGCGATAGAGGATGAGCGTATCGACCAGATCGGCGGCGATAAAGGCAGCGGCAGCGCCTGCCCCCCCTTCGACCAGTAGCGCGTGGACGCCCGGCAGCTGCGCGGCTGCATCTGCGCTCGGCGCAATTTCCCAGCCCCCGAATCTATCGTCCGCCGCTTGGGTGCTGCGCGACAGGAGGATGCGGCGCGGGCGGCGATGTTCCAACCCGCTTAGGCGCACGTCCAGCCGGGGCTTGTCCGCATCCAAGGTGCCGCGTCCGACCAAAATCGCATCGCTGCGCGCGCGCAGCATATGGGCATGGGCGCGCGCGCGTTCGCCTGTTATCCAGCGGCTTTCACCATCGGCGCGGGCAATCTGACCATCCAGGCTGGTGGCGAGTTTCAGCGTCACCTGCGCCCGGCCTAGGTTTTGGCGGCATAGCCATGGTGCCATCGCCGCGCGGGCACCATCCGCGCCTGTCCCAACGTCGCAGGCGATGCCCGCTGCCGCCAACATCGCCATCCCACGACCAAGGGTGCGCGGGTCAGGGTCGAGCATCGCCGCGCTCACCTGTGCGATGCCCGCCTCGATCAGCGATACGGCGCAGCTTGGCCCACGCGGACTGTCGTGCGCGCACGGTTCGAGCGTGACAAAGGCATGGGCCCCGCGCGCTGCATCCCCAGCCATGGCAAGCGCCATCGCCTCTGCATGGGGGCGGCCCCCTGTTGCCGTCCAGCCATGGCCGACGACGCGTCCTTCGCGGGCGATGACGCAGCCGACATTGGGGTTGGGGTGGCTGGCTGGCCGCGCCCGCCCGCTCAGCGCAATGGCTGCTGCCATCCAGCGCGCGTCGGCGGCCCCGCCAGCTTTCATCGCACGGGTTGCGGGGCGGCCGGTTGCGCCACAGGCTCTGGCGCGGCACGCGGCAATGGCGGCAAGGGACGGCCAGCGGCGCGTGCAGCCTCCATCTCCGCCATGGCGCGGTCGATGGTGGCGCGCGCTTCGTCAAATTCGCGCTTTGCCGCATCGGCGTCAAAATCTTCGCCGAGCGCGCGGGCAAAGGCACCATAGGCTTCGCGGCGGCGCTGGTTGCGGTCATTGGCTTCGCGCGCGCGCACCAACCAGTCGTGGCGGACGTCGAAATCGCTGCGGGTCGCGGGCCAGCTTTGGACATAGATAATCTGACGTTTGGGCGGTTCGGCGGGGGCGATACCGCGCGCCAGAAAATAAAAAACAACGAGGGGGATGGTGATGGCAAGGCCGAGCGCGGGCCAGCGGTGCGGCCTGTCGACGCGGATATAGTCCCAGAAATCGGCAATGCCGCCCGAAATGTCGGGCATATTGAAAATGCGCATGGCCGCGCTTTAACCCGCGTCGCGCGCCATGGCGAGTCTCGACTTCCTTGTCGGTAGAGATAGGGCGACAAGTTCAGCATGACGGCCAGACCAATTGCCGATATGGCCATACCATGTCCCGCGCCGCGCCGCACCCTACCATCCCCCACCCCCTGTTGCACGTCAGCCATGCGGGTATCTGGCTGCGCCAAGCGGGCGAAACCCGCGCCATCGACCGGCGCGATGCGCTGCGCCAAGTTGCAGCTACACCAACCATATTGATCGCGGCACCGATGGTTGCGCAGCGACTGGGGCAGGGGGAGGTTGCGGGGCTGGACCTGCTCGAACTATTTGCCTTCATCCACCCGGCGCGCTTTGCAGTGCCGAGCATTGGTGGGCTTGCCGACGCACTGGGAATCGCGCCTGATGCCCCGATTGCCGATGATGATGCACCGGCGTGGATGGAACGCGTCTGCGCTGCTCTGGTTGACAAGATGGCCGATGGCGATTGGGCTGAACGGCAGGGCGCGTGGGACATGGGCCAACGACTGGGGCGGTTGCGCTGGGGCTGGGCACCCATCGTCAATGCCGCGCTCACCCCGCCCCCCAAGGGGGAGCCGAACCTATTCGCCCGGATGACCGAATGGAGCGAAGAATCCCCCCGCCCTCGCCCGCTCATATGGGCGCCCGATGTTGAAAATGTAACCACGCGGCTTGCCGCACTCGTCGCGTCGGGGGAGGAACGGTCGGGGCAGCGCGCGATGGCGGCGGCGATTGCGCCGATTTTCGGCCCGCGCCGCGACAGGCATAGCCCCAATTTGCTGTTGGCGGAGGCGGGGACGGGGATTGGCAAGACGCTCGCTTACCTTTCCGCCAGCGCCGAATGGGTCGCCGCATCGGGCGGCAGCGTGCATATTTCGACCTATACCAAGGCCCTGCAGCGGCAGGTCGCGCGCGAAACCACCCGGCTGTACCCAAATGAGGCGGCGCATCGCCAAGCGGTGGGGGTGCGCAAGGGGCGCGAAAATTACCTCTGCCTCCTAAATCTGGAGGATGCGCTGGAGGGTGGGTTTGTGGGGCGCGGCGCGATCCTCGCCGTGCTGGCGGCGCGCTGGGCAGCCTATAGCCGCGATGGTGACATGACCGGCGGCGATATGCCCGGCTGGCTGACCAGCCTGTTCCGCCGCGCAGGCGCGCAGGCGCTGACCGACCGGCGCGGCGAATGCATTTATGCCGCCTGTCCGCATTGGCGGCGCTGTTTCATCGAACGTTCGGTCCGCGCTGCCGAACAGGCCGATTTTGTCATCGCCAACCATGCGCTGACGATGATTGGCACGCTGCGTGGTGGTGGCGGCGGTGGTGAGGGCGGCGCGCGGCTGATTTTTGACGAAGGCCACCATCTGTTTGATGCTGCCGATTCGCTGTTCGCCACCGACCTTAGCGGGCAGGAAGCGATAGAATTGCGCCGCTGGATTATCGGGCCCGAAAGTCGCCATCGCGGGCGACGGCGCGGGCTGGCGGCACGACTGTCCGACATTGCAAGCTATGATGATGCGGGCGGAGAAGCGTTGGAGGCGGCGCGCGAAGCCGCATTGGCGCTGCCCGCCGATGGCTGGCTGGCGCGCATTGCGGGGGAGGATGGGGCAGTGCCTAGTGGGCCGATAGAGGCGCTGTTGGCCGTGGTGCGGCGCATCACCATCGCACAAAATATCGGCGATGGCGAAGTGGACGCGGGCTATGGGCTGGAGGCGCATTTGCCCCCGCACGCCGGGGCCGACGGCGTTGTCGATGGGGATTTCCTGCATGCGGTGACCGCCGCTGCCGCTGCGCTCGACGCGATATTGACCCCGCTGCGCACGCTGGCCGAACGGATACGGGCGCTGCTCGCGGAACCGCCCGATTGGCTCGATGCGCCCGCGCGCCAACGCGCCGAAGGGGCGCTCACCAGCCTTGGCGCGCGCGCCGATACGCTCAGCGCATGGTGTGCTCTGTTGGCACGGATATTGGCGGGGGAGCCGGACGCCGCGATGGTCGATTGGCTGGCGATCGAACGGGTGGAAGCGCGCGTTATCGACATTGGCATCATGCGCCGCTGGATCGACCCGACGCTGCCGTTGGCGCGGCATATATATGCCCCCGCCCAATCTTTGCTCATCACCTCCGCCACGCTGGCGATGGGGGATAGCGCGCGTGCGGAGGTGCAAACCGGCGCGCGCCACCTGCCCGGCGATATAGTGCATTTCAACGGGGCCAGCCCCTTTGATTATGCCCGGCAGAGCGAAATCATCCTCATCAACGATGTAAAACGCGGCGATATATCGGCGCTCGCCAACGCCTATGCACGGCTGATCATTGCCGAAGGCGGCGGGGTTTTGGGGCTGTTCACCGCCATCCGCCGCCTGCGCGCGGTGCATGGGCGAATTGCCGACGCCCTGGCACGCGAAGGGATTGCGCTCTACGCCCAGCATGTTGACCCCATCGACACCGGCGCGCTGGTCGATTTGTTTCGCGCCGAGCCGAAGGGCGCGCTGCTCGGCACCGATGCGCTGCGCGACGGGGTGGATGTGCCCGGCGAAGCGCTGCGCATGGTGGTGATGGAACAGGTGCCGTGGAACAAACCCTCCATCGCGCATAGTGCGCGGCGGCTGGCAGCGGGGGCAGAGCCGGGGGGAAGCGCGGCGGCATATGATGATGCGCTGGTGCGCACGCGGCTGGCGCAGGCATTTGGGCGGCTGATCCGCCGCGCCGACGATTTTGGGCGCTTCATCCTCCTCACCAGCGCGCTGCCCAGCCGATTGCTCAGCGCATTTCCCGCCGAAACACCGGTCTGGCGGCTGGGGCTGGAGGATGCACTGGCGCGCATCAACAGCGGTCGGCATATGCCAGCTAAACCTTGTGATTCATGAGTTAGAATATTGAATATGAGAGAGAACCCCGAATTATTGTCCCGCGCGACACTGGGCGTGGCGCTGGCCCGATTGCTACCCTCAGGCGCGCGGGTGTTGCTGCAAGGGGGCGCAGGCGAATCG